>CACXHB010000035.1 GCA_902767315.1 uncultured Eubacteriales bacterium | reverse complement strand
TTGCATAGTCCATGTGTTTCCCCTCATATTGCGCCGCTCCGCCAGGGAAGGGCCTGGGGAGCGGCGTTTTTTGATTGTTTGATTTAGATTTCGTCCTCTGGGACCTGGGTCTCCTCGCCTTCGGGAATCAATTCGTCTTCCTCCGGCTCCTGTTCCGCCCGTTCGATGGACATGATGCGGCTGCCCTCCGCCACGCGCATGAGCCGCACGCCCTGGGTGGCGCGGCCGTGCAGGGGGATGGAATCCACCGGCGTGCGGATGATGGTGCCGTCGTCGGTGATGATGAGGATGTCCTCGTCGCTGCGCACCAGCAGCTGTCCGGCCAGGCCGCCGGTCTTGTCGGTGAGGTTCATGGCCTTGATGCCCTTGCCGGCGCGGCTCTGGAGGCGATATTCCTCGATGGCGGTGCGCTTGCCATATCCGTTTTCGGTAATGGCCAGCACGTCGGTGTCCTCTTCTACGATGGACATGGCAACCACCCGGTCGCCCTCCGCCAGCTCGATGCCCCGCACGCCCACGGCGTTTCGGCCGATGGGCCGCAGATCCGTTTCGGCAAAGCGAATGCTCATGCCGTCCCGGGTGCCCAGCAGCACCTCCCGCCTGCCGTCGGTGAGGGCCACGCCGATGAGGTCGTCGTCCTCCCGCAGCACGATGGCGATCAGGCCGCTCTTGCGCAGGTTCACAAATTCGGAAAGCTCCGTGCGCTTGATGGTGCCCTGACGGGTGGCCATGATCAGATAGGAGCCCTGCAGCTTCTCTTCCGGCACGTCTACCATGGCCGTGACCTTCTCGCCGCCGTCCAGCTGCAGCAGGTTCACAATGGCCGTGCCCTTGGCCGCCCGGCCCGCTTCCGGAATTTCATAGCACCACATCTGGTACACCCGGCCGCGGTTGGTAAAGAACATGATCTGATCGTGAGTGGAGGTGACGAACATCTGCTCCACGTAATCCTCTTCCCGGGTGGTGGCGGCGGAAACGCCCTTGCCGCCCCGCTTCTGGGCCCGATAGGCGGACATGGAAACCCGCTTCACGTAACCGAAATGGGTCATGGTGATGACCATGTCCTCTTCCTGCACCAGATCCAGCATGTCGATTTCGCCCTCCAGGGCGGAAATCTCCGTGCGGCGCTCGTCGGCGTACTTGCGCTTGATTTCCAGAATTTCGTCCTTCACAATGCCGCGCACCAGCTGCTCGTCCGCCAGCACCGCCTGATAATAGGCGATCTGCTTTTCCAGTTCGGCATATTCCGCTTCCAGCCGCTCCCGTTCCAAACCGGTGAGTCGCTGCAGACGCATGTCCAAAATGGCCTGGGCCTGTTTTTCCGTAAGGCCGAAGCGCTCCATCAGGCCGTTTCTGGCCACGTTGCCGTCGGCGGAGGCACGAATCAGCGCGATAACCTCGTCGATGTTATCCAGGGCGATGAGCAGGCCTTCCAGAATGTGGCTGCGGGCCAGGGCCTTGTCCAGATCGTACTGGGTGCGCCGGGTAATGACGGATTCCTGGTGCTCAATGTAATGGTGAATGATCTGCCGCAGGGAGAGCACCTTGGGGGTGCCGTCCACCAGGGCGATCATAATGGCGCCGAAGGTTTCCTGCATCTGGGTGTGGCGATAGAGATAATTCAGCACCACGTTGGCGTTTACATCCCGCTTCAATTCGATGACGATGCGCATGCCAGAACGGTCGGACTCGTCGCGAATGTCGCTGATGCCCTCCAGGCGCTTGTCGTGCACCAGCTCGGCGATTTTCTCAATGAGCCGGGCCTTGTTCACCTGATAGGGAATTTCCGTCACCACAATGCGCTGACGGCCGTTGTGCATTTCCTCGATTTCGCTCTTGGCCCGGGTGATGATCTTGCCCCGGCCCTCATGATACGCGTCGTAAATGCCCCGCTTGCCCAGAATCACGCCGCCGGTGGGGAAATCCGGGCCCTTGATGTACTGCATCAGGTCGTCCACGGTGCATTCGGGATTGTCCAGCATGCACACCACCGCGTCCACCACCTCCCCCAGGTTGTGGGGCGGAATGTTGGTGGCCATGCCCACGGCGATGCCCGCGGAGCCGTTTACCAAAAGGTTGGGAAACCGGCTGGGCAGCACGTCGGGCTGCATCAGGGTTTCGTCGAAATTGGGATAGAAATCTACGGTCTCCTTGTCCAGATCCCGCACCATTTCCATGGAAAGCTTGCTGAGCCGGGCCTCGGTGTATCGCATGGCCGCCGCACCGTCGCCGTCCACGGAGCCGAAGTTGCCCTGGCCCTCCACCAGCATATAGCGGGTGTTAAAGGGCTGGGCCAGGCGCACCATGGCGTCGTACACGGCACTGTCCCCATGGGGGTGATATTTACCAAGCACGTCGCCCACGATACGGGCGGATTTGCGGTAAGGCTTGTCCGGGGTTACGCCCAATTCCACCATGGAATAGAGAATGCGCCGGTGCACGGGCTTCAGGCCGTCCCGCACGTCCGGCAGGGCGCGGCTGGTGATGACGGACATGGCGTAGGAAATAAAGCTTGTTTTCAGCTCCTCCTCGATGTCCCGGGGCTTCAGGCGGCCGGCGTTGTTGATGTTTTCAAATTCATCCAAGGGTTTGTTCTCCCTTCCGTGAAGATCGCTTTCGGTTTAAATATCCAGATCGGCCACCAGCTTGGCGTTCTGTTCAATGAACTCCCGCCGGGGCTCCACCTGGTCGCCCATCAGCAGCGTAAACAGCTCGTCCGCGGCGATGGCGTCTTTCAGCGTCACCTTATACATCACCCGCGTTTCGGGGTTCATGGTGGTGTCCCACAGCTGGGTGGCGCTCATTTCGCCCAGACCTTTGTAGCGCTGAATGTCGGGCTTCGCGTCCTTGCCCAGCTCCGCCAGATAGGCCTTCAGCGCGCTGTCGTCGTAAACATATCGGGAAGTTTTGCCCTTGGTCACCTTATAAAGGGGCGGCTGGGCGATATAGACGTATCCTTCCTCGATGAGCTTGGGCATGTGCCGGTAGAAGAAGGTGAGCAGCAGAATGCGGATGTGGCTGCCGTCCACGTCGGCGTCGGTCATGCACACAATGCGATGATACCGCAATTTGGACGGATCGAAGCGGTTGCCGAAGCCGCCGCCGAAGGCCGTAATCATGGCCTTGATCTCCGCGTTGCCCAGAATGCGGTCCTCCCGGGTCTTTTCCACGTTGAGGATCTTGCCGCGCAGGGGCAGAATGGCCTGGAAATGCCGATCCCGGCCTTCCTTGGCGCTGCCGCCGGCGGAATCGCCCTCCACCAGGAAGATTTCGCACTTGCTGGGGTCCCGTTCGGAACAGTCCGCCAGTTTTCCGGGCAATGCGGCGGATTCCAGGGCGGTCTTTCTGCGGGTCGCTTCCCGGGCCTTCCGGGCCGCTTCCCGGGCGCGGGAGGCCGCCAGGCACTTGTCCATCACGGCCCGGGCCGCCGCGGGGGTTTCCTCGAAATAGGCCTCCAGTTTGTCCGCCACCAGCGCGTCCACCAGCGGCCGGATTTCGGAATTGCCCAATTTGCTTTTGGTCTGGCCCTCGAACTGGGGCTCCACCAGCTTCACCGAGATGATGGCCGTCAGGCCCTCGCGCACGTCGTCGCCGGTGAGGTTCGGGTCGTTGTCCTTGAGAATCTTCGCCTTGCGGCCGTAATTATTGATGACCCGGGTCAGGGCGGAGCGGAAGCCTGCCAGATGGGTCCCGCCCTCGGGGGTCAGGATGTTGTTGGCGAAGGAGAACACGGTCTCGTTATAGCCCGCGTTCCACTGCAGCGCCACCTCCACGGTGGAGGTTTCCTTCACGCCTTCGATGTAAATGGGCTTTTCGAACAGGGGCTCCTTGTTCCGGTTCAGATGCTCCACGAAGGAGATAATGCCGCCTTCGTAGTGATAGGTCTGGGTTTTGACCTCGTCCTCCCGCTCGTCGGTGATAGTAATGCGAATGCCCTTGTTCAAAAAGGCCATTTCCCGGAACCGGGTGCGCAGGGTGTCGAAATCAAAGTTGCCGGTTTCGAAAATGCCGGGCTCGGGCTTTTCCCCGGTTTTCACGTCCGGCCAGAAGCGGATGGTGGTGCCGGTGCGCTGAGTTTCCCCCACCACCTTCAAATCGTAAAGCACCTTGCCCCGCTGATATTCCTGCTGATAGATTTTGCCGTCCTGATAGACGTTCACCTGCAAATGCCGGGAAAGGGCGTTCACCACGGACGCGCCCACGCCGTGCAGGCCGCCGGAGACCTTGTATCCCCCGCCGCCAAACTTGCCGCCGGCATGCAGCACCGTCAGACATACCTCCACCGCGGGCCGCTTCATCTTGGGATGAATGCCCACGGGGAAGCCGCGGCCGTTGTCCTCCACCTGCACGGAGCCGTCCGGGAACAGCGTCACGTTGATGGTGTCGCAAAATCCCGCCAGGGCTTCGTCCACGGCGTTATCCACAATTTCGTAAACCAGGTGATGCAGTCCACGTTCGTCCGTGGAACCGATATACATGCCGGGACGGCGGCGTACCGCCTCCAGCCCTTCCAGAACCTGAATTTGACTTTCGTCGTAATGCGTGTCTCTAGACATCGGCTTCTCCTGAAAAATATTTTTCCTACTATAATATTATACCACTTTTCTGCACTTTTATAAAGTATTTTGGGCCACATTTAACTCCAATTACCCACAAAAAATCCGGCGTTTTCCCTCATCTGAGAAACGCCGGACGCCGCCCATTTTGCTATTTCCGCTTTCCCGCGCTGCCGCCCGTGAGTTCCGAAAGACTGCGCTTCATTTTGCCCCACACGTCCCCCATGCGCCCGGTGGCCGCCAGGGCGTACACCCCCGCCGCCACCACCGCCAGCACGATGACCCACACGATGGCCTTGGCGCTGCCTTTTGTTTCCCCCGCGTCCTTTTCCGCGCTGGCCGTGCCCCCCAGCACCTGGTCTACCACTTTGGCCATATACCCCGTGGATTCCATCACCTTGTCCTTTTCGATTTCATGGGTGCCGAATTCCAACAGCAGCGCCTGGGGGTACAATTCCTGATTGTAATTGCCCTTGCCCATATAAATGTCCTTCACCAGGCCGGGATATTCCGCGTCCGCAGCCTTCTTGAGCTTTTTGGCAAAGGCCATGTTGGCCTCCCGGTTGGCATTGGAACGCCCCACGAACAGCCGCACCTTGGAGATTTCCTCCCCCTCCACCTCTGTTTCGTATTCCTCCGCCGACACGCCGTCCCGGTGGATGTCAAACAGCGCCTCCGGGCTCTTTTTCAAAAGCGCCTGGGCCGTAGCGGCGGAACGGGCGTAAGCCCCGGTGTCGTGGGGCAGAAAGGTCTCGTCGGAATAGATGACCCGATAACCCTGCTTTTCCAATTCCTCCCCGAAGGCCTCGCCCACGTCGTAAATGCCGGCGTTTTTCCATTTGGAAGAAGTGCCGTCTCCGGGCACATAGCTTTCGTCCGAATGGGTAGAATACATGCAAATCAGGCCCTTATCGCCCTTTTCCGCCCGGGCGCTCCACAGGCTGGACAGTTCCGCCAGATACGCCGCGGACACGTCTCCCGCGTCGTCTGTCACGATTTCGCCGTAGGCGGCGCAGGCCGCGTCGTCCACCCGGGAAATCCGGTAATGCCGGTTATCCCCGGCGATGTACTCGTCCCCGGGATACATGCGCCCCGCCCGACAGGTGAGATACGCCCCTGACGCGTCGTACAGCCGGTAAACGCAGTCGCCGTCGGTGATTTCCGCCGCTTCCTCTCCCGCCGTGGCCCGGGCCGTGCCCGTTGCCGCAAGGCAGACCAGCGTTATCAGCAGCGCCCTTTGCCAAAATTTTTTCCCCATCGTCACTTACGCTCCTCCTTTCCGGGGTCCACAAACGCGCCGTCCCGGAACACCCGGCTGGGGCGCTTTTTCCCCCGGACGATGCGCTCGGTGATTTCTCCCGCCAGTTCCGCGGCCATGACCCCCAGAACCCCGGCGATCACCACCGCGTCGAAGGCCCCCGCGCCCCCCAGGGTCAGGGGCTGATTCACCCCCCGCATCCACACGAGAATCACGCTGGCCGTCTGCGCCAAAAGCACCCCCATCGTGCCGCCGATGAAGGCGCACCGCCGGGAACGCCCCAGCACCCAGGCCACCGCCGCCGCGGCCAGGCCGTACAGCCAGTTGGGATCCGTCCACATGCGCTCCGGCTCGTTGGGCAAAAAGCGCATCATGGCCCAGATCACCCCGCCGGTCACCACCGCCGCCAAAGCGCTGCGGCCCTTCTCCCAGGCGGTATCCGCCTTCACGAAAAGATACACGCACAGCGCCAGGGGCACCACGCAGCCTCCCAGGTTCACCTGCACCCGGCCCAGGGGAATCGCCGGCACAAAGCCCAGGGCAATGGTCAGGGCGATGACCACGAAGGCCTGGGTGTCCGTAAGCCGCAGTCGATCCAGGGCCCGCTGGCCCACGCCAAAGGCGATGAGCACGCCGGTTACGATCAATAATATCAATCCTGCCGTCATGTTTTCTCACTTCCAATCGCCCCTAGCTTGCCCTTTTTCCCCGGGAAAAACCAATCCAATGCCTGGAAAGGGCGTAAAAATGCCCGAGACCGTTTCGCGGCCCGGGCAAATATTTTTCAGTTGGCTTCGGTCATGTTTTCCGGGAAATAGGTCACGTTGGCTTCCGAGATCCAGGTTTCCACCTGGTCGTCATACGCCTGCTGGGCCTTCTGCTCCCGGGTCTGGGTGGTGAGCCGGGTGCTGACGTTGCTCAGGGGCACCGCGCCGGCCTCCACGTTGGCGATGAACCGCACGATATACACGCCGTCTTCGGTGACAACGGCCTGCGAAATGTCTCCGGGGTTGGCCAGCGCCATGGCGGCCTGCACCACTTCCGGGGGCCAGAGGGTGGTCTTTTCGGAAACGTAGTACGTCGCGCCGTCGCTGCCCAGAGAAGCGGCCACCTGGTCGAAATCTCCGCCGCCGGAAATGGTGCCCAGCGCGTCCTCCGCCTCGGACTGGAGCGCGCCGTACAGGCCGTCCAGCTCCTGCTGCAGGGTGGTTCTGGTCTCCTCGTCGGTTTCCGTCTCCAGCTGGGCGCGAATTTCCTCCGCCCGCTGGGCGGCCGTTTCGTCCATTTCAAAGGAAATCCACTTCACCGTGCGGTATCCCGCGGGATAATACACCACCGTCTCCCCGCCCAAAAGCGCGGTTTCGAAGGCGTCGGTGTCCGCCTCAAATTCGGCCTGCTGTTCCGTAAGCAGCTGGTTATACAGGGCGGTGATGTCGTCGGCGGAAACGTCCAGATTTTCGGTGACCCGGTTGAACAGCTTGGTCTGCCAGTAATCCTGTTCCACATCGTCCCGCACGGTTTCCAGGGTAATGCCTTCTTCCTGCTCCAGATACTGCCGGGCGGCCTGCAGAGCGGCTTCGCTGGAAGCGTCTTCGGCATAGAACTTCACCGTGTCGTCAAATTCGGATTGCGCCTGAGCGTCCATGGCCCGCTGATCCGCCTCGTCATAGGGCAGAAGGCCCATTTCCTGCGCCTTCAGATAGGCCAGCTTTTCCCCCACCATGTCGTGGAGCACCTGGGTCAGGATTTCGCCGGTGCGGTTGGACACGTCTTCGCCGGAGAAGGCGGAATCCGCCAGGGCGGCTTCGTATCGCTGAGCGGCCTCGTCGCTGAGAATCGTTCCGCCGTCAAACTGGGCCACCACCTGGGGTTCCCCGGCGAGCGTGGTCATTTCCTCACCGGAAAGGGCCGCGAGGCCTTCGTCTCCGGCGGGTTCCTGGCTGGGGAGATCCGCCAGAATTTCATTTTCAGATTCGTCCGTAGAAAGCTGGGCCAGCAGCAGATCGTATTCCTCAATGCGCTGCTGCGCCTGCTTCAAATCCTTTGCGGTGCGGGACAGCCGCGTTCCGCCCATATAGCCCAGGGCGCATCCGCACAACAGGGCCAATACCACCATCAGCGCCACCAGCGAAAAGGGAACCCCCTGGGGCTGAGGGGCCCGGTGGTGCTTGCCTTTGATTTTCTTTTTCTGCGTCTCTTCAGCGTGCATAATGCAGCCTCCTTCCCATGATGCCATTATAACACAATTGGCACTTCCGCCGCGTCTTTTCACAGGATTCGCATAATTTCGTACCTTTACACGCAAAAAACCGGCGGGCTTTCCGCGCCGCCGGGGGTAAAGTTTAATCCGTCAAAGTGTCCTGCCATTCCCGCTTGACCAGCTTCAGCACCAGCAGCACCTCCTGGCGCACCTGTTCGGATTCCATGAACTTCGTGGTTTCCGCAAAGCGAATCAGCTTTTCCAGCTTGCGCAGGTTCTTTTTGGTCTGCTTTTTCTGTTCCGCGGGGTCGATGCTGCCCCGTTTCCGGGAGCGCACCAGAAACCGCCGCTGCCAGCGGTCCGGCGGCATGGAATAGGCCCGCACATATTCCAGATCCTCAATCTTTCCATACAGCAATTTCTGCATCAGCCAGGAAAAATACCAGCAGGACGCCACGATTACCAGCAAAAGCGCCGCAATCGTAATCAGCAATATCCATCCAAGTCCCATTTCTGTTGCTCCTTCAGGCAGTCTTTTTTCGCATTGTACCACATCCCGGCCAAAAAGTAAACCGGCGCGATTGCTCGCGCCGGCGTGGTAAATTTTGGCTTACTTCTCGTAGCCCCGCATGCCATGCAGCTGCAGATCCTGCGCGCAATGGCAGGCCACATAGTGGCCGGGCTCCAGCTCACGCCACTCGGGCAGCTGCTCTTTGCAGATGTCCTTGGCGTAGCGGCAACGGGGATGGAAGGGGCAGCCGGAGGGCAGGTGAGCGGGGTTGGCCACGTCGCCTTCCAGCATGATACGCCGGGACTTGTTGCGGGGGTCCGCAACGGGCTTTGCAGAAAGCAGCGCCTCGGTGTAGGGATGCATGGGACGGGCAAACAGCTTCACGGTATCGGCCAATTCCACCATGTGGCCCACGTACATAACGCCCACGCGGTCGGAAATGTGGCTGACAACGCCCAGGTCATGGGAGATGAACAGGTAGGAAAGGTTCATCTTTTCCTGCAGGTCCATCAGCAGGTTCAGCACCTGCGCCTGAACGGAAACGTCCAGAGCGGCAACGGCCTCGTCGCAAACCACGAAGCGGGGCTTGGTGGCCAGGGCGCGGGCGATACCGATACGCTGACGCTGGCCGCCGGAGAAGGCGTGAGGATAACGCTCCAGGTGGCGGGGGTTCAGACCCACGGTCACCATCAGCTCTTTTACGTACTCACGACGCTCGGCCGGTCCCATCAGGTGGTGGCAGATCAACGGCTCAGAAATGATGTTCAGAACCGTCATGCGGGGGTCCAGGGAAGCATAGGGATCCTGGAAGATCATCTGCATATCCCGGCGGGTATCCCGCAGCTGGGAGTAAGGCATGGTGGTCAGTTCCACCTGCTTATTCTCCTTGTTGTTGAACAGCACGGAGCCGGAGGTGGGCTTGATGGCCTGCAGGATGCAGCGGCCCAGGGTGGTCTTGCCGCAGCCAGACTCGCCTACCAGCGCCAGGGTTTCGCCTTCGTTGATGTACATATCGATGTTATCAACGGCCTTGACGTAACCCACGGTCTTTTTGAAGAATCCGGAGGTAATGGGGAAATACTTCTTCAGATTCTTGACCTCGATAATGGGGTTGGTGTACTTGTTCTCCATTTATTTACCCTCCGTTCCCTTGTCGGCAAATTTGAAGCAGCGAACGAAGTGGCCGGGCTCGATTTCCACGTTCGGGGGATAGCCCTTGTCGCAAACGCCCTTGATGGCCTCATCACAACGGTCGCAGAAGCCGCACTGCACGGGCAGGTTCATGGCATAGGGAACCGTGCCGCGAATGGACTCGAAACGGCCCTTATGCTGCTTGTCGGCCGTGGGGATGGACTTGAGCAGCGCGCGGGTATAGGGATGCTGGGGGTTGTAGAACAGGGTGTCCACGTCGCAGGACTCCACGATCTTGCCCAGATACATCACGGCCACGTCGTCGCTCATCTCCGCGATAACGCCCAGGTCATGGGTGATGAAAATAACGGAGGTGTTGTTCTCGTGCTTCAGATTGTTGATCAAATCCAGAACCTGCGCCTGAATGGTAACGTCCAGGGCGGTGGTGGGTTCGTCGGCGATCAGAATGGAAGGCTTGCTGGCCAGGGCCATGGCGATCATGGCGCGCTGACGCATGCCGCCGGAGAGCTGGTGGGGATACTCGTCCACGCGCTGCTCGGGGTTGGAGATACCAACCGCGCGCAGGGCTTCCACGCAGATTTCGCGGGCCTTTTTCTTATCGGGTTCCACGTGCAGCATAATGGTTTCCATGATCTGGTTGCCAATGGTATGCACAGGGGAGAATGCCTTCATGGGCTCCTGGAAAATCATGGAAATGTTGCCGCCACGGATGGAACGGATTACGTCGCCGGTGGGGTTCAGTTCCGCGATGTTGATCGGCTCTTCCAGTTCCTTGCCGTCTTTCTCATACAGCCAGATATTGCCGCTGATGAGGCCGTACTTGGGCAGGATCTTGAAGATAGCGTTGGTGGTTACGGACTTGCCGCAGCCGGATTCACCCACGATACCAAGGGTGCGGCCCTTTTTAATGACGAAGTCGACGCCGTCAACTGCTTTCAGGAGGCCTTCGTCCATATCGAAGTGAACCTTAACATCCTCCATTGCGAGGATGACGTCTTCACTGGGTCTCTTCATGAATAGTTCCTCCTTACGCTTTATTTGTACGGGTCAGCCGCGTCGCGCAGACCGTCGCCCATGAAGCAGAAGCACAGCACGGATACGATGATGAACAGTGCCGGGAACATCAGCCACGGAGTAGCCGCCATGGAGTCGACCGTCTGGCAGTCCTGAAGCAGAGTACCCCAGGATACGGTGGGCGCCTGCAGGCCCAGGCCCAGGAACGACAGCGTCGTCTCACCCAAGATGGTTCCGGGAATGGAGCCGGTAACGGAGACGATGATGTAGCTCAGGAAGGAGGGCAGCATGTGCTTGAAGATCACGCGCATGTGGCTGGAGCCGCACATTCTGGCCGCGATAACGAAGTCTTCCTCGCGCAGGGAGAGGAGCTTACCACGGGTAACACGGGCCAGGCCGGTCCATCCGATCAGGGACATGATCAGGGACATCAGGAAGTATTTCTTCAGGTTGCTCATGGTGCTGGGCAGGGCCGCGGCCAGAGCCATCCACATGGGGATGCCGGGGATGGACATGATCAGGTCGATGGCACGCTGCACGATGGTATCCACCACGCCGCCCAGGTAACCGGAAAGGCCGCCCAGGGTCAGGCCGATGATCACCGTGAAGGCCACGGACACCAGACAGAAGGACAGGGAGATGCGTCCGCCGGAGAGAATACGGGAGAACACATCGCGACCCAGGGAGTCGGTGCCCATCAGGAAGAATACGTTGTGGCCGCCGGGCTCTTCGCCTTCAGGCAGCTTAACGCCGAAGAAGTGGACGTCCCACTTCAGGTTGGAACCGAACACGCCGTATTCGCTGCCGCGAACGAAGAAGCCCAGCTTGATGATCTGGTCGCTTTCCACGTAGCTCTTACGGAAGGTGTAGGGATCGGTATAGCGCTCCAGGCCGTACACGAAGGGGCCCACGAAGTTGCCGTCGTCGTCCCACAGATGGATGCGGGTGGGGGCGGTATCCTTGTAGTCCTTGTAACGCTCCAGGGGCAGCGCCGGGGCAAAGAATTCGCAGCACATGCAGATCAGGTACATGATGATCAGCACGGGCACGGCAATCATAGCGGCCTTATGCTTCTTAAACTTCCACCACATCAGTTTGTACTGACTGGCTACCTCGTAAGAGCTGCTGGAATCCACGGTGTCAATATTGGCGTTGCTCTTCTTTTTCTTGTCACTCATTCGGAGACACCTCCAAACTTGATGCGCGGATCAACGATCGCAAGCAGAATGTCGGAAATCAGGGTGCCGATAACCGTCAGGACGGAAACGATCAGCAGGTAGGAACCGGCCAGATACATGTCCTGGTTGGTGAGCGCGCGCTTTACCAGCGGGCCCATGGTCGGCAGAGAAAGCACGGTGGAAACGATCATCTCGCCGCCGATCAGACCGGGCAGCACCCAGCCGATGGTGGAGACCTGAGGATTGATGGCCATGCGGATGGGGTATTTCCACAGAAGCTTCTTTTCCTTCACGCCCTTGGCGCGGGCGGTGATCACGTACTGCTTCTGCAGCTCATCCAGCAGCATAGCGCGCATGGAACGGATCATGCCGGCGGTCTGGGAAATGGCGATGATGAAGATAACCAGCAAAAGACGGGGCAGCATGTCCACGAACTTGGCCCAGCTCATGGGCGCGTTCACGAACGCCGCAGAGTTCAGACCCGTCAGGGACTGGCCGGTGAGCTTGAACAGAATAAACACGCTCGCCAGAGCCAGCAAGAAGGCCGGACAACTCATTCCGATAAATCCGAAGAACTGGAAGAAGTAGTCGAAGCCGGAATACTGGTGAGTAGCGGAAACGATACCCACGGGGATGGCGATGGCCCAGGTAACAACCAGGGACAGAAGAGAGATGCTGATGGTGGCGGGCAAACGCTGCTGCAGCAGAGACAGAACGGTCTGGTTCCACTGGAAGGAGCGTCCAAAGTCAAGCTTTGTAATAATGTTCTTCATCCAATACAGATACTGCTGGTACATAGGCTTGTCCAGGCCGTACTGCTTGGTGAGGTTGATAATTTCGGATTGGTTGACTTCCAGACCGGAGGTTTCCAGCTGGATGATGTAGGTGGTGAGGTAATCTCCCGGAGGCAGCTGGATAATAATGAAGATCAGGATACTGACCGCTATCAGCAGCGGGATCAGCTGAAGCAGACGCTTCAAGATGTAGTTGAGCAACATTTGGCTTCGTTCTCCCCCTTCCCGCACGTGTTTCGTGCGGTTGATTTGCGTCGTTTTCGGGCCGTTGCGGGCCCTGGCCAGTCGGGTTGGTTCACGCGCCCTGCGGTTCAAACTGGATGCCGGCTGACGCCCGCGTGTGAGCGCCTGACCGCCCGGACGGGTTCTGCTCCACCACAAAGCAGACCGTCCGCTTCCGATAATTGATATTATACAATATCATTTTACTGTTTGCAAGGGTAACTTACCCCAATTCCTAAAAAACTGCACAAATTACTCAATTTGGTCATGCGTTTTCACCAATTTCTGCATGATATTTTACGAATATGTTATTCCGCGCCTCTTAATCGTATTATAATCCGCCTCTAAAGTTCCTCCTTCGGCTGCATTTGACACAGATTTGCCATAAATCGGATGTTGTTGACGCGGCGTAAAGTGTGAGTTATAATCAAACCATCTACCAATTCTTTCCAGGAGGCGCAGGCTATGGCACTGATGCACGTGGACTTTTTCTCCGACGTTCTGGGCATGTGCACCCAGATGGACGTGATCTACCCGGAAAACACCCGGGGGCAGATCGGCATGGAAGGCGTCCGTGGGGACGCGGCAATCAAGACCCTGTATCTTCTGCACGGCATGAGCGACGACCACACCATCTGGCAGCGGCGTACCTCCATCGAGCGCTACGCCGCCGAGAAGGGACTGTGCGTGGTCATGCCCACCACCCATCTGGGCTGGTATACGGACATGTACATCGGCTACGATTACTTTACCTATATAACCAAAGAGCTGCCGGAAATCTGCCGGGGCTTTTTCCCGAACCTGTCTCCCCGGCGGGAGGACACCTACGCTGCGGGGCTTTCCATGGGCGGCTACGGGGCGCTGAAGTGCGGGCTGCGGGCGGGGGACACCTTCTCCCGGGTGGCCTCCCTTTCCGGCGGCGTGGACGCGGCGGGCATCTGCGAGGCCCTGCCCCGGGACGACGGACTGTGGTTCGACATCTTCGGGCCCCGGGATAAGGTGCGGGGCTCCTTCAACGATCTGTTCCAGGCGGCGGTGGATATGAAGGATTCCCCCAACCGGCCGGACGTGTTCATGTGGTGCGGCACGGAGGATTTCCTCTATCAGAGCAACGTGGCCATGCGGGATCATCTGCGCAAACTGGGCTACAGCCTCGCCTATTCCGAAACCCCCGGCGATCATCAGTGGAAATACTGGGATCGTGAAATTCAGAACGTGCTGAACTGGCTCATTCCCGACCAGCCGAAAAAGGAGGAAGCATAAATGGCCCTTTTGCATACCGGATTTTTCTCTCAGGCCCTGGGCATGTGCGTGTCCTGCGATGTGATTCTGCCCCAGTTCTCCTCCTCTCTCATCGGCATGAAGACCGCCGCCGCCCGGGGGCCCCGGAAGGTATTGTACCTGCTGCACGGCATGAGCGACGACGAAACCATCTGGCAAAGGCGCACCTCCATCGAGCGCTACGCCGCGCCCCTGGGGCTGGCGGTGGTAATGCCCGCGGCCCAGATTTCCAGTTACGCCAACATGGCCCACGGCGGGCGTTATTTCGATTATATTGCCGACGAACTGCCGGAAACCATGCGGGGCTTCTTCGGCTTTTCCGATCGCCGGGAGGATAACTTCATCGCCGGGCTTTCCATGGGCGGCGCGGGCTGCATGAAAATCGGGCTGGCCCGGCCGGAGCGCTTCGGAGCCATCGGTTGTCTGTCCGCCGGGGCTTCCAACCGCCGCCCCGGCCAGGACGCGGACCCCCGCCGGGCGAAGTATAACCTGATGGCCTACGGCGACGGCGCGAACCTTGGCCCGGAGGAGGACGTATTGGGCAACGCGAAAAAGCTGGCGGAAGCGGGCGGCCCCTGCCCCCGAATCTATCACGCCTGCGGCACGGAGGATTTCCTGCTGGAAAACGCCCGGGCCACCCGGGATTTCTTCACCGGCCTTCCGGGCAATCCCTTTGATTACACCTACGAAGAGGACCCCGGCGCTCACACCTGGGAATTCTGGGACGAGCACATTCAGCATTTCCTGGCGTTTTTAGGGCTGAACCCGGAAAACGACGTTCGTAATTAATCGAAAAAACACGTTTGCCCCGGAGAAAGCGGGAACTTTTTCCGGAGCGGATTCATCTAAATAACAGCGATTTCGGAGGGGGTTTTTCTTATTATGAAGGTCTTTCGCAGAACCTGCGCCCTGGCGTTGATGGTCATGATGCTCCTTGGCTTTACGGCCACGGCGTTCGCGCTGCCCAAGGGCTTCAAGCTTTCCGATTCCATGCCCAAGACCGTGGAATGCGCCGTGCTGACCAAAACTGCGGATTTCAAGGCCGCCGACGGCCGCACCTATATCCTGCGGCGGGGCGCTACCGTTACCGTAACCGGCATCAAAAAGAACACCGTGTCTGTGGTCTATAAAAAGGTAAAGGGCTACATGTCCGTGCAGGATCTTGTGATGACCACCTGCGTCAAGGCCTACGTGTCCCGGGATTGCTATGCCTACGAATACAACGGCGACAAAAAGGCCCGGGTGACCTGGGGACAGATCGTCTACATGTGCGGCCGGTATACGGACAAAAACGGCGACACCTGGATTCTCTGCACCAACAAAAAGGGCTCGGTGCTGGCTTACATCAAAAAGGACAATCTCTATACCTGACGAATCCCCCGCCGTCCGGGGTAAAAAATGGGTTCCTCGCTCCGGGCGGCTTTTTCATCCCTCAGCCGACTTCAAACGCACGAAGAATAAGGATGCGTAACTGTTATGACAGAATTCTACCGGCAGAAAACTCCCCCCCTGAGCTTGAACGCGAAGCCGAAATGCTCGCAAAGGCATTCTACGCTCAATTCGACGATGATGACGACGACCTGACGGAAGGCGATCATAACGACGCTTACTGGAAATACATTAGGCAACACGGTTCGCCGCGGCTTTTGAAATACCTGAAAAATTCTCCCAAATCGGACGAGGATTTCTAGGAAAAACGCACCGCCCGGAGGAAGTTCTTCTCCTCTCCGGGCGGTCTTTTTCACGGCTGATCTTCTTCCGCCGGCGCGGCCTGCTTCTCCTGCCGGGCGGAGGAAAGCAGCGCCTTGACCTCCTCCATCAGCCCGGGCAGCAGGTCGATGACCCGGTCCACGGAATTTTTCGCCTGGGCCGGCAGCATCCGCACGCCGCCTTCCCCGCACACCAGAAATCCCACGGGCTGCAGGGTCACCCCCGCGCCCGCGCCCCCGGCGAAGGGGTAATTTTCCCCCACGCCCCGTTCCCCGTATTCACCGCCGCCGGCCACGAAGCCGAAGCTCACCCGGGAAACCGGCACCACCGTGGAACCGTCCCGGGCGGTGACCGCGTCCCCCAACACGGTGTTCACGTCCACCATGTCCCGAATGCTCTGCATGCTGGTTTCCATTAAGCCCTGAATGGGATGTTTTTCCATGATTTTTCCGCCTTTCCGCCTTTTTGCCCGTATTTTTTCCCGAAAGCCGCCCCACAATACGTTCCTTCGCGTATTGCCCCGCCGCTGCCACCGCGTCCACCGGCCGCGCCGCCAATACCAGCCGAATTTCGCCCTCCACGCAGGGGCCGCGAAATTCCGGCAAAATTTCCACGCTGCTTTTCTCCGCCCCCCGGGCCAGCAGGGCGCAGACGGCCCGCAGCGCTCCGCAGGCCAGCGCCGTGGGCCCCGCCTCCGAAAGGCCCAGCCTGCCCCGGGCGGAAAACAGCGGCATTTTCGTTCGCCGCAACAGCTTCAGCCCGATCTGCAACGCCGCCTTTTTCGGAAGTGCGCCGGAGCCGCCTCGCATCCGCCTTTTTTTCGCCCGGCGCAGGGCCCGGCTCCCGTCGAACAGCGCCGCGCCGATCTTCAGCTCCCCGGCGCTGAGCCGAACAGCCAGCATCACCGGCAGATGCAGCCCGTAAAACGCCGTCAGAATCGCCGCCGCCGCCCAGTGCATGGCCCCGCCTCCCGAAAGTTTGCTGCCATATTTTTCCCCGGTTTCTTGTAAATTCATGCGGCGTTATGTTATAATTTTATCAAAAGAAAACACTGGAGGTAACATGATGAAAAACAATCATATTTTGCCCTTCCTGTGGCTCCACGGAGAGGACGAGGCCACCCTGCGGGATATGCTGCAGAAAATCGCCCAGAGCAACATCGGCGCGGTGTGCCTGGAATCCCGGCCCCATCCGGATTTCGCCGGAGAAAAATGGTGGCGGGATCTGGACGTGATTCTGGACGAGGCCCAAAAGCTGGGGCTGAAAATCTGGATTCTGGACGATTCCCACTTCCCCACGGGCTATGCCAACGGCCGGGTCATCGACGCCCCCAAGGAGCTGTGCAAGCAGTATCTGGCCAGCGCCCGGGCGGACGTGTGCGGCCCCATTCCCGGCGGAAGGCTGAACGTGGCGAATTTGATCGCCTTCAAGCCCAACTCCTTCGCCGCCGCGGGCCCCTTCGCGCCCAAAAATCAGCGGGTGTTTGACGACGAGGAAGTCTATTCCGTCATGGCCTTCCCGGTGAAGGAATTCGACGAACTGGGAGACGGCGTGGACATTACCGATCGCCTGGAAAACGGCGTGCTCACCTGGAACGTGCCCGCCGGCGCATGGCGGGTGGTCGTCACCTACCTGACCCGCAACGGCGGCGGCAACACCAATTACATCAACCTGCTCCAGGCCGAATC
>CACXHB010000034.1 GCA_902767315.1 uncultured Eubacteriales bacterium | reverse complement strand
CTCGCCAAAGTCCTCGCTTCTTCACTTCGTCAAGGTGTTTCACTCATTCGAAATCTGACTGTTCTTTCCTTGTCTTCTTTTTCTCTCTGTATCGTTTTCAAGAATCATACCCGCTCGCTTGGGATTTTGTTCCCTCGCTCGCGACGGCTTATTTATTATAGCAAAACCCCCATACTTTGTCAACCCCTTTTTTCACTTTTTTCTGAGATTTGAGAATATTTTTTTCGCCGCCGCATAGAAGCGCATGCCCCGCCCCGGAAAACGCATACCCTGCCCAAGGAGGTGTCCCCGTGAAGCGAATGTTTCTTCTTATTATATGCGCCCTTTTTGTTTTTGCCGGGCTGCATTCGGCCCGCACCCTGCCCGGGGACAGCGGCCCCCTGATCGGCGAAAAATACGACCAATGGGCCGGGGTGCTGCGGGTCTGGGTGGCGGAAGAGGCCGGCCCCTGCGCCGGCAGCCCCCTTCCCTGGCTGAACCGCATGGCGGCAATTCTGGAAAAGCAGCGCCCGGGGGTTTATCTGCATTTGCAGACCGTGCCCGCCGAAGCCATCCGGAACCGGGAGGACGACGGCCTTGTGCCCCCGGACATGATCGTCTATCCCGCTGGGCTTCTGACCAGCGACCGCGGCCTGGTGGAAATTTCCACCAGTGCGCCCCTGCGGCAGGGCCTGCCCCGGCGGGGAAAGGCCCTGCCCCTTTTAATGAACGCCTGCGCCTGGATCTATGACACAGCGGCCCTGCCCGTTCTGCCGGCGAACCTGCAAAAGGTGCCTGCGGCCTGCAGCCCGGCGAACCTGAACGCCCTGGCGGCCCTGTGCACCGGGCTTCGGCCGGAGGAAGGCGAAAAAGCGCCGCTGCCCGGGGTGGATCTGGGACTGGAGGGAGAAGCCGCCGCCACGCAGCGGCCCGCGGGCAGCGTGGCCTGCCGGGTATCCCCGGAGCTTTCCATCACGGAATCCCCCCGGGAGGCCTTTGCGTCCGGAACGGCCCAGGCCTTCGTGGGCGATCTGCGGGACCTGGCGAAAATGGCGGACGCCTCCGGCTGGGCCTATGCCGTAACCGGGGAATGGGCCTATGTAACGGAAGCGCTGTGCTGTTCCGTGCTCGCCCGGCAGGATGAAACCGCCGCCGCCCGGCAGCGCCTTTGCCAGGAATACATTGAAATCCTCCTGACCGAAGGCCAGACCGACGCGGCCCGCACCGGAGCCATGCCCGTGGCAGTCTCCGCTTCCGCCTGGTCCGGGGACCCGCTGCTGGCGGGGTTCGAGGCCGCTTTGGACGAAAAGCGCTGCCTGTGTCCCGATTTTTTCGGAAATCCCCCCGACCAGGAGCAGGCCCTGCGCTTTATTGCCGGGGAAATTTCCGCGGACGAGGCCGCAGAAGCGCTCCGCGCCCGTATAGAAAGCTTAGCGCGTCGATCTTTCTAATCTCCTTGCCCCCGGGCGCAACAGATGTTATAATGATTGTACCAAGTGCAAACAATTTTGTCCGCGAAAAAGGAGCGTTTCATGAAACATCTGCTGCCCGAAGAATATCGGAACAAATCCATTGCCGCCATTATCGTCATTGCGGCGGGCATTCTCATTTACATGGTCTCCCAGCGCCTCAGCAGCGGCCTGAGTCTGCTGAAACCGCTGCTGACCACCCTGAAGCCCGTATTCATCGGCATCGGCATCGCCTATCTGCTTTCGCCCCTTCTGCGGCGCACGGAACTTTTTCTGCAAAAGAAGCTGTGCAAAAAGAAGCAGCGCACGGCCCTGTGCCGGGCCCTGGGCGTAGTGGTGTGCTATATTCTGTTTCTGGCGGTGGTGGCGGCGCTGCTGGGCGTGGTCATGCCCCAGGTGGTGCGCTCGCTGAAGGCCATGGTGAATCTGCTTCTGCGGTTCATTAACGCCAACGCGGACAAAATGAACGAATTTCTCCTGCGCTACGGCTTCATCTCCGCCGCCGGCGACGATTTCGTCATCGCCTGGGAAGGCATCATCAATCAGGCCATGGGCTATGTCACCGCCCTTTTGAGCAACGCCCTGACCATCACCCAATGGGTGTATTCCTTCGTGCTGACGCTGGTGGTGTCGGTGGCGGTGTCCATCTATTCCCTGTTTGAAAAGGAAAAATTCGGCGGCCAGGTGAAAAAGGTCATGTATTCCGTCTTTTCCCCGGACACCTGCGCCAGCATCATCTTCTGGATGCGCCGCTCCAACCGGGTTTTCTCCGGCTTCATCAGCGGCAAAATTTACGATTCCATGATTATGGGCGTGCTGTGCTATGTGTGCATGCGCATTTTCAAAATGGAATTTCCGGAACTCATCAGCTGCATCTTCGGCGTTACCAATATCGTGCCCTTCTTCGGCCCCATTGTGGGCGGGGTCATCGGCACGCTGCTTCTGCTGATCGTCAACCCCACCACGGCCATCTGGTTCGCGGTGATGGCCCTGGTGCTGCAGCAATTGGACGGCAACATCATCGGCCCCCACATTCTGGGGGAGACCATCGGCCTTTCCGCCTTCTGGATCATGCTGGCCATTCTGGTGGGCGGCGGCATGTTCGGCTTTGCCGGCATGCTGCTGGGTGCGCCCATTTTCGCCATTGTCTACGCGCTGATCAAGGCCTTTGTGGATTTCCGCCTGGAAAAGCGGGGCCTGCCCCGAGAAAGCGCCCGTTACATCAACGCGCCCACGTCCCTGAACCTGAAGGAGGAGAAAAAATGACGGAATTTATCATTCTGGACGCCGGCGGCGTGCTGGTTGCGCCCCGGATGGGCGACTGGCTCACGCCGGTGCGCTTTGAGGAAATCATCGGCGAAACGCGGCTGGCCGCCGTCAGCAAAAAGCAGCTGAAGCGGGCCATGGAGGAATCCGCCCGGGTCTATCTGGACGAATCCCTGCTTCTGCCGGACGAAACCTGGGAATTCGCCGCCCGCCGGAATTATTTTGTGGATCTGGCCCGGCGGCTGGACTGGACGCTGACCGACCGGGAGGCGGACGTGCTGGCCCGGGACATGACGGAAAACGACGCCCGGTACGATCTCTACGCCGATACCCGTTCCGGCCTGAACCGGCTGCGGGAAAAATATCCTCTGGGCCTGCTTTCCGACGCCATGCCCTCCCTGCAGCGGGTGATGGACAACGCCGGGCTGTGGGAGCTGTTCGATCAGACGGTGCTCTCCTGCCAGATCGGCGCCACCAAGCCCGACCCCGCCGCCTATCGGGCCATTGCGGAAAAGCTGGAGGCCGACCCCGCCCAGTGCCTGTTCTGCGACGACCGTGTCAGCAACCTGGAGGGCGCGCAGAAGGCCGGCATGCGCCCGGTGCACATGGACCGGGAAGACCGCCGCTCCTGGCCCGGCGAGCGGGTGCGGGATCTGTTGGAACTGGCCCGGCTGGTAAACGCGTAGGAGACCACCTCATCCGCCGCCTGTGGGCGGCACCTTCCCCAGAGGGGAAGGCCGGGAACAGCGACCGGCGGCGTTTTTCTATCGCAGTTTCCTTTGTCCTCGTTTCAGGGCGGCCGCAGCGGGTCGCCTTTTATCTTGGCAGCAACATTTTCGCAGCACAATGGAGGAGCCTATGTTTCAGATTACGGAGGATTTTTATCAATTCAGCCGCCTTCAGCCGGAGGGCGACCGCAGCGACCATGCCTATCTTCTGCTGACCAGCCGCCCGGTGCTGGCCTATCCCGGCACGCTGGCGGACGCGCAGGCCTTTCTGCCGGAAATGGAGGCCCTGCTGGGGGACAGGCAGCCGGCCTATTGCCTGATCCCCTGCTTCCGGGGGGATCAGGTGGGCGGCCTTGCGCCCCTGCTCCAGCGCTGGCCCCGCATGATGCTCATCTGCACCAGACACGTGGCCCGGCAGCTGCGGGAGCTGGGCCTTTCCTGTAGCATTCACGGCGTGACTCCCGGGGAACGCATCACCGGCGATGATTTCGATTTTTCCTTCCTGCCGGAGGATTTCGCTCCGGAAGAGCCCCTGATTCCCTACGAGGCCGTGCGGGGCATTCTGTTTTCCGGGGATTATTTCTGCCAGGCGGGGGACAGCACCGGCCGCCCCTTCCCCCTGCAGTGGAAGCGAATCGTGCGCTTCGTGGGCCTTCGGCAGATTCCCCAGCGCCAGCGCCTGCATCGCCTGCGCCAGCAGCTGCTGGCGCAGAAGCCCAACCTGGCCGCGCCCGCTCACGGCCGGGTGCTGAGGTGTCTGTAATGGCCCCCGCGGAAGGGGCCTGCGCGCCCCTGAATCCGGCCTTTGTGGCCCAGATGGAAGCCCTTCTGGGGGCGGAAGCCCCCGCCTTCTGCGCGGCCCTGGAGGCCCCTGCGGCCCTGGCCCTGCGGGTGAATCCCGCCCGGCCCGCCGCCGGAGAACTGCGGCCCCTGTTCGCCCGGGACCCCGTGCCCTGGGCGGAAAACGGCTATTATCTTTTGCCCGGAGCCCGGCCTGGGGCGGGGCTTTCCCATTTCTGCGGGGCTTTTTACGTGCAGGAGGCCTCCGCCATGCTCCCCGCCGCCCTTCTGGACGTGCGCCCGGGCCAGCGGGTGCTGGATCTGTGCGCCGCCCCCGGGGGCAAGTCCTCCCAACTGGCGGCGGCTCTGGGGGGCGAGGGCCTTCTGATCTCCAACGAACCCGAGCCCAAACGGGCGAAGGTGCTGGCGGGCAATCTGGAGCGGCTGGGGGTTCCCAACGCCATCGTCGTCAACGAATATCCCGAAAAACTGGCCCGGAAGTGGCCGGGCTTTTTCGACGCGGTGCTGGTGGACGCGCCCTGTTCCGGGGAAGGCATGTTCCGCCGGGAGCCGGATTCCCGCTCCCAGTGGCAGCCCAATTCCCCCGCCGGCTGCGCCAAACGTCAGGCCGGCATCCTGGACCGGGCGGCGGAGCTGCTGCGCCCCGGCGGCCGGCTGGTGTATTCCACCTGCACCTACAACACCGCGGAAAATGAGGAAACCGTGGCCGCCTTTCTGGCCCGCCACCCGGAATTTTCCCCGGGGGATTTCTCCGTGCCCGGCCTTTCCTCCATCGCCCCCGGCCAGTGGAAGATTTATCCCCACCGGGTGCGGGGCGACGGCCAGTTTGCCGCCCTGCTGTTAAAGGCCCCCGGCCCCGCCCCCGCCCTCCGGCCCCCTGCGCCGGAAAAGGCCGCCCTTGCCCTCTGGAAGGAATTCACCGCCCAGTTCGGCTTTCCCGGTCCGGGGGTTCCCCGGATGTGGGGCGAATTTCTCACCCTCCTGCCGGAAGATACGCCGGATCTTTCCGGCGTGCGGGTGGTGCAGCCGGGGCTGATCCTGGCCCAGGCCCGGGGCCGCCGGCTGGAGCCCGCCCATGCCCTGGCCATGGCGCTGGATTCCCTGCCCGGGGCGGAGCTTTCCGACGAGGCGGCCCTGGCCTTTGCCCGGGGCGAAGCCGTGCCCTGGGAAGGCCGGGGCTATCTGGTGGCCCGCTGGCGGGGCATGCCCCTGGGCTGGGGCAAGGCCTCCGACGGCCTTTTGAAAAACCATCTGCCCAAGGGCCTGCGCCGGGCCAATCTGGAAAAATTCTGATTTTCGATTTTCCCCTGTTGGGGCAAAAAAATTCGCCGCTCCCCCTTTTTTCTCGGGGAACGGCTCTTTTTGTATCTATTTTTGAAAAGGCGTTTCAGCCTTGTGGATTCCGGGGCCCGGGAGGGCGCCGCGGCGCGAGATCAGTGCTTCATCAGCCGGGCCAGCAGTCCCTTGCGGGCGGTGCGGCGACGGGCGGGCACGTAATCGAACGCGACGGGCTGAAGGTTTGCACACTCGGAACCGTAAATGGCCTGAAGGCCGGAATGCATGCTCATCTTCATCTTTGTTACCTCCTTATGTCAGAAAAAGTCGTCTGTCTCGGCGGGGATCAGCCCACCAGAACCAGAGCAGCAAGGGCCATCAGAGAGACGATGGTGGCCACAGCGTCGCCGCCCAGGCCGTTGGCCCATACATGCTCGTGCTTGCGCTCGTTCTTGGTGCGTGCGAAGAAGCTCTTCACCGGAACGCGCATTCCCACGTCCTCATTGAGGATTTCCAGCATGGCGTGGTTGTTTTCATACATCTTGATCAGTCCTTTCTCGTTGACCTTATCGACTTCCTGTCGACGCTGTTAGTATATGCCATTTCCCCCTTCCTGTCATCGCAAATATAGTAAAATCAATAAGTATTTTTGATGATCCATCTCCGTGTCGAAAGTTTTTTCCATTTTCTAAATTTTTTCGATCAATAATTATCGATTTTCACCCCCTTTTCACAAACAAGACCCCCTGTTTTTGATACCTTTCTTTGTGCATCCTGTCAATCCCGGCCTTTTCGGCAAAAAATTCCCTTGATTTTCCAGAAAGTCGGATTTAGTAAAGTCCAGTCAAAAGAATACGCCTGCCCTCCCGATAGGGGAAAGCAGGCGCAAAAGGAGCAAACCGAATGGGATGCTTACTTTCTGCCGTAAATGGGGCCGAAGGCGGCGCAGGCGCGATAGTCCGCGCCCTCCCGGTCCTTGGTGCCGAAGGCGTTCCAGGCGGAGGGCCGGAAGATGTCCTTATCCTCCACGTTGTGCATGCACACGGGAATCCGCAGCATGCTGGCCAGGGTAATCAGATCCGCGCCGATGTGGCCGTAAATGAACGCGCCGTGGTTGGCGCCCCAGTTGTTCATCACGGAATACACGTCCGTGAAGGCGTCCTTGCCGGTGAGCCGGGGCACAAACCAGGTGGTGGGCCAGGTGGGGTCGGTGCGCTTGTCCAGCGTGTCGTGCACTTCCCTGGGCAGTTCCACGCTCCAGCCCTCGGCCAGCTGCAGCACCGGGCCCAGGCCTTCCACCAGATTCAGGCGGATCATGGTCATGGGCATGCCGCCCTTGGAGGTCAGGTGCGCGGAATATCCGCCGCCGCGGAAGTAGCCCAGATCGGCGTAGCACCACTGGGTGGCGTCCATCAGCTTTGCGGCCTCTTCGCTGGTCATCTCGTACCAGGGCTTCATGCAGGGCTCGCCCTTTTCGTTGGTGCATTCGCCGGAAGCGTCCAGGCACACCGCGCCGGAATTGATCAGGTGAATGAATCCGTTTTCGGCCATGCCTTCGGGCTTCCATCCGGTCACCCGCTCCACGGCCTCGGGGCTCCAATAGGTGCGCACGTCGGCAAAGCCCGGAGCGATGCCGGTGAGCAGCTTGGCAAACAGCATGGAGAATCCGTTCAGATGGTCGTTTTCCGTGGCCATCAGAAGGGGCTCGCGAATGCCGGTCCAGTCAATGCTGCTGGAGGAAATGGACTCCATAAAGTCGCCGTTGGGCAGATGGTCGTTCCACTGGCGCTGTCCCTGGAAGCCGGAGAGAATGGCGTTGTGGCCCACGGCCTCTTCCGCAAAGCCCAGCTCCGCCAGCCGGGGATTGCCCACCATCATGTCCTTGGCGATGATGGCCATTTTCACGTTGGTTTCCAGGCACCAACGCTTGTATTCGGGGGTGTGCTGCATGTCCTGGGGATTCTTGTCCCAGCCCATGGTCATGTTTTCGTCCGCCCACTTGATGGCCTTTTCGTATTCCTCCGGGTCGTACACGCCCTCTTCCCACCGGCGCAGGAATTCGGACATGTCCACGGATTCGCTGCGCATGCCGAAATATTTCTCCATGAAATCCGGATTCACGATGGATCCGGCAATGCCCATGGCGGTGCCGCCCATGGAAAGATAGCTCTTGCCCCGCATGGTGGCCACCGCAAGGCCCGCCTTGGCAAACCGCAGCAGTTTTTCCTTCACGTCTTCGGGAATCTCGGTCTCGTCCTTGTCCTGCACGTCGTGGCCGTAAATGCCGAAGGCGGGCAGTCCCTTCTGGGCGTGAGCCGCCAGCACCGCCGCCAGATACACCGCGCCGGGCTTCTCGGTGCCGTTAAAGCCCCAGATGGCCTTGGGGGTCAGAGGATCCATGTCCATGGTCTCGCTGCCGTAGCACCAGCAGGGGGTCACCGTGATGGATACGCCCACGCCCTCCCGGCGGAATTTCTCCGCGCAGGCGGCGGATTCGGCCACCCGGCCGATGGTGGTGTCCGCGATGACACACTCCACCGGCAGACCGCAGGTGTGCTTCAGGTTCGCTTCCAGAAATTTCTTCACGGCGATGGCCATGCCCATGGTCTGCTCTTCCAGGCCTTCCCGCACCATCATGCGGCCCCGGCGGCCGTCGATGCAGGGGCGAATGCCGATCTTGGGCAGATCGCCCACCAGCCGGTTGCGCTTTTCGTTCATGGGAAACGCATTGGGATTTGCTTTCATAGTCCGATTCAACCTCCCGTATTTTTTCTTTTGATCGCTGATGTCATTATAGCCTCTCGCCCCCGCCATTTCAAGCGGGCGCGTCAAGTTTCTTTTTCGCCGGCGGTTTCCAGATAAAATTCTTCCATTTCCCGGGCGCAGGTCTCCATGTCGTACCCCGCCTGGACAATGCGCTTTACCGCCCGGGCGCTTTGCTCCCCCCGGTTTTCCGGGGCCTTTTCCGAAAGCGCCGCCGCCCACGCCGCCTTCTCCAGGGGCAGAAAGCGAATCAGCCCCGTTACGTCGGCCCGGCGGGTGACGTTTTCGCTGGCCAATATCTCCATGCCGGCGCATTGGGCTTCCATCAGCACGTTGGGAAATCCCTCGTGCAGGGAGGGCAGCGCCAGTATATCGCAGCCCTGCATCAACCGGGCCACGTCGTCCCGCCGGCCCAGCGGCAGCGCGTCCTTTTCCAGCCCCAGGGCCCGAATCTTTTCTTCGATCTCCCCCCGCAGCGGCCCGTCCCCCGCCAGCATAAGCCGACTTTTCCCGGTTCGCCCGGCAAAGGCCTCCAGCAGAAATCCATGATTTTTCGCCGCCAGAAAGTTCGCCGCGCAGAGAATCAGCGTCTCGCCCCCCGGGGCAAACTGTTCCCGCACCTGCCGCCGGGCCGCCTCGTCAAAGGCGAAGCGCTCCGTCTCCACGCCGATGCGGGCGATGCGGAAGGGCCGTTCCCGGAAAAGCCACTTCCCCGCCTCTTCTCCGCAGGCCCAGGCATGGGTGTACAGCCGGTCGAAGGCCGGCCGCAGCAGCGCGTGCAGCGCCCGATGCCTGCAATAGGTATTGTGGGAATGGGCGATGCGCACCCCCGCGCCCCCGGCCTTTGCCGCCCATAGATCCAGCGCCATCAGGCAGGAGGAGCCGTTCACGTGCACCGCGTCGTAGCCGCCTTCCCGCACAATCTTTTTCAGCCGCCGGATGTATCGCACCGGCCGCTTCACCCGGCTGCCGGTGACGAAAATCTTCCCGCCCATTTTTTCCGCCTGCAGGCGAATCCCCTCCGGCGGGGCCTTGGGGCTGACGAAATCCACCTGTACCCGCTCATCGTAATGGGCGGCGTATTTCATGCTGATGGCGGTAATGCCCTCGTAGCCCATGGACCCGGTGATCACGCACAGCACCTTTACGGGCATACATCCTCCTCCACCGGCCAGGTTTCGCAATCCCGCAGCCGCACGCTGCCCCACACCGGCTCGTTCCAGATAAATCCCTGGTTCCGGGCGGGGTCGTCGGTCACCACGAACCGGCCGCAGTCCACCACGGTGTCGTAATAACTGGCTCTGCCGTCGTGGCGGGAGCCGATGAGCTGAATCTTGATGCCGAATTCCCCCGGGGCCAGCCGCCCCAGATTCACCCGGAAGCCCCGGGTAAAGGTCTCCCCCGCCTCCACCCGGAAGGCCGGGCACTGGGCCGTGGCCAGGGGGGCGGCGTTGTTGGAAAGTACGATAAAGCGAATGCGGCAATTGGGTTCGGAAACGTTGGCCCTCACCGTCAGGGTGAATTCCATGTCCGAATCCTGCTCGTATTCCATGCTCTGGTTGTTCAAAACCACCATCTTCAGCATGCGCATGCTCTCGCCCCGGTCCCGGGTTCTGGGCAGCGCGTCCAGATCCCGTTCCACGCTGCGCAGCCCCGCCCCGGCGTACAGATCCATGGCGTGGGCCACGGTGCCGTCGTAGGTCAGCCGGCCCCGGTCCAGAAATACCGCCCGGCTGCACAGTTGGGAAACCGTGCGCATGTTGTGGCTTACGTAAATCACCGCCCGGCCCCCCCGGGCCACGTCGCTCATCTTGTTCAGGCATTTCTGCTGGAAGGCCACGTCGCCCACCGCCAGCACCTCGTCGCAGATGAGGATGTCCGGGTCCAGATGGGCCGCCACCGCAAAGGCCAATTTTACATACATGCCCGAAGAATACCGCTTCACCGGGGTATCCACAAATTGGGAAATCTCCGAAAAATCCACGATCTCGTCCAGCTTCCGGGTAATCTCCCCCCGGGTCATGCCCAATATCGCCCCGTTGAGGTAAATGTTCTCCCGGCCGGTAAGCTCCGGATGAAACCCCGTGCCGATTTCCAGCAGGCTGGCCACCCGGCCCTTGATGCGAATTTCTCCCGCCGTAGGGGCGGTAATGCGGGAAATCAGCTTCAGCAGGGTGGACTTGCCCGCGCCGTTTCGGCCCAGTATGCCCAGCGCGTCCCCCCGGTTCAGGGCCAGGCTCACCTGATTTAGGGCCATCAGGTATTCCCCGCGAATCTGTTCCCGGGCGTAAATCTTCCGGTTGGGGTCTTCCCTGCCCCGGATGCGGGCCATGAAGGACTGCATGTCCCGATACAGCGTGCCCGACCCGTAGGAGCCCAGCCGATATTCCTTGGAAACGGAGTCAATCTCCAATACTCTTTCCGACATCTTCTCCGCCTCCCGTCAGACCGTGTCCATAAACGTGCGCTCGATGCGCGTGAAAAGCACAATGCCCACAAACAGCACCGCAAAGGTGGTGACCCAGGAAATCCATATGTACGGCGCGCAGGTCATCTCCACCCCCAGATAGGCGCTGCGGAACAGCTCGATCACCGGGGTCATGGGGTTCAGCATCAATATTTTCGCCAGCGCCGGATAATTCTGGTAAATCAGGCTGGAGGAATAGGCCACCGGCGTCGCGTACATCCACAGATGCACCCCGAAGGACACCAGCATGGCCAGATCCCGATACTTGGTGGTCAGCGCCGAAACGATAATGCCAAATCCCAGCCCCAGCATGGCCATCTGCAAAAGCATCACCGGGGTCAGAAGGATCAATTGCCAGTTGGGGGCCACCGGGCTGCCCGGCTTCACCGCGTAAATCACCAGAAACACCAGAAACAGCGCAAACTGCACCAGAAAATCAATGAGCTTGGTCATCACCGTGGCCACCGGCATCACCATCCGCGGGAAGTATACCTTCCCGAAGAGCTTGCTGTTCTGCACAAAGGTGTTGCTGGTCTGAATCAGGCAGCTGGAAAAATACTGCCAGGCGATGTTGCCCGCCATGTAAAAAAGGAAGGAGGGCATGCCGTCGGTGGGCAGCCGGGCCACGTTGCCGAAGATCACCGTGAACACCAGCGTGGTAAACAGCGGCTGCAGCACCACCCACGCCGGCCCCAGTATGGTCTGCTTGTAAAACACCTTGAAATCCCGCTTCACCATCAGAAGGATCAGGTCCCGGTATCGCCATAATTCCCGGAAATCGATCTGAAACCAGCCCTTCTTCGGCCGGATGGTGGTATCCCATTTTACGGACTTATCCCACAATGCCGTGTCCCTCCGTCTGTATTAATCGCCTACGAACGCCTGATAAATGGCCCGGGTGGCCTTTTCGAAATCCGCGCTGGCCACGCCCACGATGATGTTCAATTCGCTGGAGCCCTGGTCGATCATCCGCACGTTCACTCCCGCCTGATACAGCGCCCCGAAAATCTTCGCCGCGTTGCCGGGGGAAGAAACCATGCCCCGGCCCACCGTGGCGATGAGGGAAAGCCCCCGGGTCACCTCGATGGAATCCGGCTGACACAATTCGCTGATGCGGTTGAGCAGCTGGTTCAGCCGCTTGTCCAGGTCGTGGTCGGCAATGGCCACGCACATGGTGTCAATGCCCGTGGGCAGGTGTTCAAAGGGAATGCCCAGTTCCTCCGCCGCCTGCAACACCCGCCGGCCGAAGCCCAGTTCGCTGTTCATCATGTCCTTCACGATGTTGATCAGCGTAAAGTCCTTTTTCCCGGCAATGCCCGTGATGGGATACCGGGCGGGGAACTTCCGCCCGTCGGAGACGATCATGGTGCCCGGGTGATGGATGTCGTAGGTGTTGCGGATGTTGGTGGGAATGCCGGAATGATGCACCGGGAAAATGGCGTCCTCCTGCAATACCGTGGCGCCCATGTAGGAAAGCTCCCGCAATTCCCGATAGGTCAGCACGTCGATGCCCTTGGGCTTTTCCACAATCCGGGGGTCGGCCATGAGAAATCCGGAAACGTCGGTCCAGTTTTCGTAAACCTCCGCCTCCACCGCCCGGGCCACTACCGCGCCGGTAATGTCGCTGCCGCCCCGGGGAAAGGTGTGCACCTCGCCGTTGGGGAAGGAGCCGTAAAATCCCGGAATCACCGCCCGCTCATGCTTCTGCAGCTCTTCGGAAAGGGTCTCGTTGGTCCATTCGGAGGCGAACGCCCCGTGCCGGTCGAACTTGATGAATTCCGCCGGGTCTACAAAGTCCCATCCCAGATACGCCGCCAGCAGCCGGCCGTTCATGTATTCGCCCCGGCTGGCGCAGAAGTCCGGCGTGGGCTGATCCAGCATTTTGATGCGGGTGTCCTCCAGCATGCCTTCCACGTCGAAATCCAGCGAAAGGTCAGAGGCGATCTGCCGATACCGTTCCCCCACCCGGTCGAATTCCTCGTCCATGGGCAGCTGCCTTTGCAGACAGGAATAACACCGGTACAGAAGATCCGTCACCTTGGTGTCTTCGGAAAACCGCTTCCCCGGCGCGGAGGGCACGCAAAAGCGCCGCTTCTCATCCGCGTCGATAATTTCCTTCACCCTGCGAAAGCCCTCCGCCGCCGCCAGAGAAGAACCGCCGAATTTTACCACCTTCACGCCCATGACCCAATCCCTCTTTCCGCTCCCGGGGAGCGTCTTTTTTACATCAGCTTCTGCCCGTTAATCCGCAATACAAACTTCAGCCCCAGCTTCTCCGCCGCCTTCCGGCAGAGAATCATCCGTCCGATGAATATTTCGAAATAATCCGTCACCGAGCAGACGCTGGTGTCGATCTCCAGCCGCAGGGCGATTTCCGTCTTTTCCTCGTTCACCTTCACCGAAGCCCGGCCCACGGCGTAATTCACCCGGTCGTGAATGTCGAAATTCTGCGTGTCCTTGTTGCGCACCCGGGTGCGGCGCACGTCGCATTTGTCCGCCAGAATCAGCGCCGCCGCCACCGGGTTCACCGGAAAGGCCGTGCCCTCGTCGTGGTTGCCGATGGCGGTAATAATCGTGCTGGTCTCCTCGGCGGAAAAGCCCATTTCGTCCAGAATCCGGAAGGCCATCACCGCCCCGGACTGGGCGTGGTCCACCCGGTTGATCACGTTGCCGATGTCGTGCAGAAATCCCGCGATTTCCGCCAGCTCGCAGTCCCGCTGAGGATAGCCCAGCGTCTCCAGAATCTCCCTGGCCTTCTGGGCCACATGGGTCACGTGGGCATAGCTGTGCTCCGTGTACCCCAAAGCGATCAGACTCTCGTCCGCCCGCTCGATATATGTGCGTACCTTGTGGTTCGCCTTTACTTCGTCAATGGTAATGTTCATGTTCAATTTCCTCCCGATGATATTATACCATCTCCCCCATTTCCCGGCAAGGCCTATTGCATGTCTTTCCTGTAAATACTATTGTCCGCGTATTACGGATATTCTCCCACGCAAAAAGGCGCAACCTTTCCGGTCACGCCACAGGCTGTCGAAAAACCCTCGGAGAACTCGAGAGGGCCAAAGCCCTCTCGAATTTCAATCGTGCCCAGCGGCATGTACGGTGGACACGGGAGGATTTTTGCGGCGGAAAATCCCATTTTCCAGAGCAAAAATCGTTTCCTTGCAGTTTTTGCGCCCGGAAATCTGTAAGATTTCAGCAAAAACTGGTAGGGGTGGCAGGAAGGCTGAAAACCCAAAGGGTTTTCAGGTTTCGCCGAAGGCGAAACTGCCGACG
>CACXHB010000033.1 GCA_902767315.1 uncultured Eubacteriales bacterium | reverse complement strand
GTGGTTGACCCGTACAAGCCCACGAAGGTGACGCTGGACAAGACGGGCACGGTGCAGCTGAATCTGGGCGAGACGCTGACGCTTACCCCCAGCCTTACCCCCGCCACGGCGCAGGCGGATTACACCTGGAAGAGCAGTTCCGCGAAAATCGCCACGGTATCCGGCGGCGTGGTTACGCCCGTGGGCGAAGGTACGGCGACCATTACGGTGACGGCGGTTCGCGGCAAGGTGAAGAAGACCGCGAAGGTGAAAGTCAAAGTCGTCGACCCGTACAAGCCCACGAAGGTGACGCTGGATAGGACGGGCACGGTGCAGCTGAATCTGGGCGAGACGCTTAAGCTTACCCCCAGCCTTACCCCCGCCACGGCGCAGGCGGATTACACCTGGAAGACCAGTTCCGCGAAGGTTGCCACGGTATCCGGCGGCGTGGTTACGCCTGTGGGCGAAGGCACGGCGACCATTACGGTGACAGCGATTCGCGGCAAGGTGAAGAAGACCGCCAAGGTGAAGATCAAGGTGGTGGACCCCATGAAGCCCACCCGGGTGAGCCTGAACGAAACGGGAACGTGCTGGCTGCCTTTGGGGAATACGCTGCAATTGTATCCCCGCACCGCCCCGGTGGATCTGGATTCCACGAAGGGCGAGGTGACGTACAACTGGAAGAGCAGTTCCGCGAAGGTCGCTACGGTAGACCAGAACGGTATTGTGTACCCCGTGGGCAAGGGCACTGCCACCATCACGGTGACCGCCACCCGGGGCAAGGTGAAAAAGACGGCCAGCGTGAAGGTGAAAGTGGTCGCGCCGGATGTGGCGGATACGCTGATTTTCATGCAGAATGGAACCGCGCTGACCAGCCTGAAGCTCAGTCTGGGTCAGATGGCCTTTATCGGCGTATCCGTGCGGCCGTATACCGCGAGCAACGTGCAAATCAGCTACACCTCCTCCAAGCCGCAGACGGCCAGTGTTGAGACTTCTCCCAGCGGCGAGGTCGTCGTCATGGGCCTGAATCCCGGCACGACGACGATCACGGCGACGGATACGATCAGCGGGAAAAAGACCACGCTGAAGGTGACTGTAACGAAATAAGCATACAATACGTCAGGACCGCCGGCAAAATTCTGCCGGCGGCCTTTTTCTGAAACCATTTATTTTTTTTCCAACGCCCGCTTCAGCAGGCCTTCGCAGAAATCGCACAGCTCCCGGGCGGTTTCCATGTCCCGGGATTCGGTGATGATGCGGCATTCCGGCCGGGTGTCGTCGGGGGCGATCCAGGCCACGGCGTTCTCCCGCTGAATGCACACTCCGCCGTCCACCTGGGCTGCGGGCTCCATTTCGGCGATGCGCCGCAGGGCCTCGCCCCGGGAATCGTCCTTCAGCGGCAGCGTGCGCTCTGTGCGGCAGACCTTGGGCATGGTGCTGAGCCACACCGGCAGGGTCAGGGCGTTTTCCGTCAGGCAGGAAAGGGCGCACAGGGCGAAATACAGGCCGTCGGTGGCCAGCCGGAACTGCACGGGATGCGCGGAGAGTTCCTTTTCCCAATCGGGCCGGGAAGCGGCGCAGTGAGAGACGCTGGCGCCGTATCGCTCGGCCAGTTCCAGAGCGGCCCGGGGAGAGCGCTGGCCCAACAGAAGCTGGGTTTCCCCCAATTCCAGGGCCGTCCAGATCATGAGCAGTTCGTTCTGCGGGGGCGTAAGCTTACCGCCCTCCCAGGCGAAGGTGCATTGGTTGCCGTCGTCCGAAAGCCAAAGCCCCAATTCTCCGGGAGCAAGGTCCATCATTTCGTCTTCCCATTCCGCCCGAAGCTCAATTTTTGCCCGGGAAAAGGACTGTTCCGCCAGAGAAAGCAGATAGGGCGTCCGGCAATGCAGCGCCATTTTGGGACAGAGGCCGTCGTCGGCCCGGAAGGCCGCGGACAGCATGGCCACATAGGCCTGTTGACTTCTACCGGAGGAGGTTACCGGGCGAGGAGATTCCGGGCCCGGCTGAGGATAATCCTGCCGGGAAAGCAGGGCGCAGACGGCCCGCTGATGGCGGGTGGACAGACGCACGCCGCCCCGGGAAAGGGGAAGGAGGTCTTCCGGCGCGGCCAGCAGTCCGCCTTCAGCGCGCATCAGCTGCATGGCGAAGCGCAGCTGCGGTTCGGAACAGACGCCGGCGTCCAGCACCTGGGCCCCCTGAGCCATGAGCCCGGCGGCGCAGGCGTGCCATACGGCGGAGGATGCAGCCTCCGGCGTGTGGGCCAGCAGCACTTCCCGGGGCGTCGTGACCGCGACATAGGCCTGAGCGCAGGATACGGCGTCTCCCGGCCGATGAACCGCAAGGCGGCCGCCCCGGAAGCAGGAGGCCCCGGCCGCGCCCCACACCAGGTTCTCTGTGCGGCGCACTGCGTCGGGCACCTGCTTGCCCGGCCAGAGGCAGACGCCGGGCGCCAGTTCGGCGTCCACGCCGGCTCCCGCGCCGGTGCCCAGCACGCAGCCCTCATATGCCCGGGCGCAGGGGCTTAACCGGGCGTTCCGGCCCATTACACAGCCCCGGGCCTGCGCGCCTTCGCCCAGATGCGCCCCGGGCCAGAGAATGCCGCGCTTCACGCTGGAAAAAGCGTCCGCGCGAGCGCCCATGCCCAGGACGGAATAGGCCGCCACGGTGGCGTTTCGGCCGACCACGGCGTTTTCGCCGATATAACAGGGGGCCTCCAGATGAGCACCATCCTGAATGCGGGCTCCGGCGGCCACCAGACATCCCCTGGGCACGATAGCCGTGGAATCGATTTCTGCGGCGGAGTCTATGCCGCCGGCGGCGCAGTCCTTCAGCCGGGGCAGGTTGATTTTTCCGTCCAACGCGTCCCGGGAGACCGAAAGATACGCGGAAATATCGCCGATGTCGCACCAATAGCCGTCCATGACATAACCGTACAGGCCGCCGGATTGGGCCATTTTGGGGAAAAGGTCCCGGCCGAAATCATAGGGGCCTTCGGGAATCCGCTGCAAAATTTCAGGCTCCAGCAGATAAATGCCCGTATTCACCGCGTCGGAAACCACCTGGCCCCAGGCGGGTTTTTCTACAAAATCCGTGATGCGTCCGTCCGGGGCGGTAATCACCAGGCCGTAAGGCGTGGGATCGGCGGTGCGGGAAAGTACCATGGTGGCCAGCGCCCCTTTTTCCCGATGAAAGGCCAATGCCTTTGTAAGATCGCAATCGGTAACGCCGTCTCCGGACAGCACGCAGAAGGTTTCCGTGAGCATTTCCCGGGCCTGGGCCACGCCGCCCGCCGTGCCCAGGGGCGTTTTTTCCCAAAAATAAGAAAGAGAGACCCCGTGAGCAGACGGGCCAAAATAATCGCAGATACGCTTGGGCAGATAACCCAGGGTTACCGCCGCTTCCGTTACGCCATGCCGCGCCAGCAGCATCAGCGAGTATTCCATAACGGGTCTGTCCAACAGCCGCACCATGGGCTTGGGGCAGTCGCAGGTCAGCGGACGCAGCCGCGTGCCCTCTCCGCCGGCCATGATGATCGCTTTCATAACCAACCTCCGTTTCCATCTCTCCGGTGATTTATGCCATACTATCTATGCCCTATTCTGTCCGGAATTGTATGGATTCATGCAAATGAAAAATGAAAAGGGGAGGATGCATGATTTTGGTTTTGCAGAAAAGTTCAGCGGATACGGAACGCCGAGGGGGTGCGGGGGAGCGGAGCCCCCCCGCATTGCGCCGCAAAAGGGCTGCAAATTTCATTTGCAGCCCTTTTGCGGCGCCCGGGGCCCGGCGGCTTTGCCGCCGGGCCCCAATGGAGAGAAGAATTAGAAATAGGAACCGTAACGGGTGGAACCCCAAAAAGAGGATGTGATAACGCCGGAAACCAGCAGCACGGCGGCGATAATCAAAAGAAGGAACGCCATCACGAAGTAAGAACGGGCAAAGTTCCGCCGATTGATGTTATCGCTGGTAAGGGAGAAGACGATCAGCAGAATGAATCCGACGATGGGAATGGAAAAAAGCAGCGTGTATCCAAAGTAAGCCCAGGGAGACAGAGGGCGAAACCGTTCATCGCCCACATAACCGTATTTATTCATGATAACCCCTCCAATCTATCATAAATTATACACAAAAGAGAAGTGAATGTAAATATGACAGCGAATATTCTTTCGGGCGCAGCGAATAATTTTCAGACAGGATTTCAAAAATGCAGGATCAAATATGCAAAATGAATTGCAACTGACTGAATATATGCAAAAAATATCGAATATGTTATATAACGACGGACGGAAGAATTTTTATTACGGACAAAGTGCAAATTTGATTTGCATATTTGCGCAAAGCGTGTTATACTTTAACACGATAAAGGCAACGGGAGAATTTACAAAAAACGGGGAGAATGGAATGAAGAAGCGATTGAGTTTTTCCGAGACCATGGCCGTGGGCAGCATGCTGTTCGGGCTGTTTTTCGGAGCGGGCAACCTGATTTTTCCGGCGCTGATGGGCCAGAAGGCCGGCGCCAACGTGTGGCCGGCGATTGTGGGATTTTTGATTACCGGCGTGGGCATTCCGCTGCTGGGCGTGGCCTCCATGGGCATGAGCCGCAGCGACGGACTGATGCAGATGAGCAGCCGCGTGGGCAGGAAGTACGGCATGTTTTTCACCTGTGCGCTGTATCTCACCATCGGGCCGTTTTTTGCCATTCCCCGATGTGCGTCCACGTCCTTTTCGGTGGGCATTCAGCCCATGCTGCATCATCCGGAGGACGGCACGTGGCTGATCTGGATTTTTTCGCTGCTGTTCTTCGGGGCGGTGCTGTGGTTTTCTCTGAAGCCGGGTAAGATTCTGACCTGGGTGGGCAAAATTCTGACCCCGCTGTTTCTGGCCAGCATTGCGCTGCTGATTGTGCGGGCGCTGATTTCCCCCATTGATTCCATTTCCAACGTAGTGCCCCAGCCGGAATACGCCACGGGCACCACCGGCGCATTCTTTAAGGGATTCATCGAGGGCTATGGCACCATGGACGCCCTGGCCAGCCTGGCCTTCGGCATCGTTGTCATTACCGCTATCCGCGGTCTGGGCGTAACCGAACCGGCTGCCATTGCGGGCAACACCCTGCGCTCGGGCATCTTCGGCTGCCTGATTATGGCGCTGATTTACATGATGCTGGCCATCATTGGCGCCCAGAGCCACGGACAGTATCCCGTGTCTGTAGATGGCGGCGCGGCGCTGAACCTGATCGCCACCCATTATTTCAAGGGTGCGGGCGGCATTGTGCTGGCGGTCATCGCAACGCTGGCCTGCCTGAAGACCGCCGTGGGCCTGGTTACCAGCTGCGGCGAGATGTTCTCTCAGATTTTCCCCAAGGGCCCGGCGTACCGGGTATGGGCCATCGTATTCTGCGTGGTTTCTTTCCTGATTTCCACCATGGGCCTCAGCGCCATTACCGCATGGTCTCTGCCGGTGCTGATGTTCCTGTATCCGCTGGCCATTACGCTGATTCTGCTGGCGCTTTTCGGAAAGCTTTTCCACCACAATCGGGTGATTTATATCAGCGTGACCGCGTGCACGCTGGTCACGGCGCTGTTCGACCTGGTGCAGTCGCTGCCCTATGGGCTGCCGGAGAAGCCGGTGCTGCGCAATATCGTGGAAGTGGGAAATCTGCTGCCCTTCTCCGAACTGGGCCTGAGCTGGGTGTGCCCGGCGGCGGTGGGTCTGGTGATCGGCGTTGTGCTGCATCTGGTTTGCAGGAAAAAGCCCGAAGCGGCCTGAAGGAAAACTTGAAAGAGGTTCCCCTGGGGGGAGCCTCTCAGCTTGTCAAAAAAGATTTTGACAAGCTGGTGGACGGGGGAGCAAGCTCCCCCGCCACTGCCACCCCTACCAGTTTTTGCTGAAAT
>CACXHB010000032.1 GCA_902767315.1 uncultured Eubacteriales bacterium | reverse complement strand
GCCTCCCTCTAAGTTCAGAGAAGCATCCATGGCCATAACCTAATTCTTATTTTTAAGCTGGTGTCCAGAAAACTGGGTACATATCAGTGCGGTTGCGCATAGAAGGGCTTTTAAGTATTTTTTGCTGCGAGGGAAACGATATGAAGAAAGCCGCTTCTATTTATTTGCGTACGGAAATTTGTCGCCGGGATGTAGACCGAATGATTTGTTGGATGGAAAGCCCCAACGTGATAAAATATCTGAACGAGGACCCGAACATTGTGCCCTGGTTGAAGCGGTTGAATGCCAGCACGCCGGAACCCATGCTGAACTATCATTTCAACCGGATGGGGCGTTTCTTTATGGTGTGCCGAAGGGACGAAGATGGCGTAGGTTTTGTGCGGCTTATGCCCGCGGACGGACGGAACGCCTATGAAATTGTGTACGTCATCGGCGAAGAATCCCTGTGGGGCCAGGGGCTGGGGGAAAGCGCCGTGCGTTGTGCCCAGGCTCAGGCGTTTCTGGAAATGCGGGCGGAACGGATGGTGGCGAAGATCATGCCTCGGAACCGGCGTTCCATCCGCTGCGTTTGCGCCTGCGGTTTTGAATCTGCCGAGAGCAGCGGGGAGCTTCTCCGGTTCGAAATGACCTCAGCCGCCTATTTTCAGCGGCTTCGGGAAGCATGAAAACAGGCTGCGTTCGTGCGCTGTTCATAGATCGGACAATCGAAGACGCTGATAGACGGTTTCGATTTCCTGCGTTTTGCCGGGGAATGTGGGCCAGGCATCAATGCCGTCCTGCTTTTTTCTGGGGATCAGGTGAATGTGAAAATGGGGGACAGATTGGCCGGCGCATTCTCCGCTGGCGTTCAACAAATTTACGCCCTCATATCCGCAATGCGCCACCAGATGACGGGAGATCTTCTGCACGGTATCCATTATCCGATTCAAAGTAAAGGCGTCGCAATCCAGAATGCCGGTCACATGCTTTTTAGGGATCACCAGAATGTGTCCATCTACATCTCCGGCAACGTCCATAAATGCCACGGTCCATGCATCGCGATACAGTTCCATTGCGGAAGCTTCGCGGATTATTTTACAGAAAACGCAATCGTCCATTTTTGCAGAGCCCTTCTTTAAAGTTCACGTTATGGTTAAATTCTAGCATGGATTTTTTTGCGTGTCAATGGCATCTGTCTCGCCGCGCTTGACGCAAAATGGGAAAGGCGGTATAATGAATTCATACCTTAATGCGCTAAAGTGGAAGGAGATTTCCTGTGAAGCATATAAAAAAACTGTTTGTTTCTGCGGACATTGAAGGAACCGCGGGCATTACCCGCTGGGAGGAGACCGAAAACGGACATCCCCGTTACGCCTATTTTCAGGATCAGATGAGCCGGGAGGTAGCCGCCGCCTGCCGGGGGGCGCTGGGGGCGGGATGCGAGGAAATTCTGGTGAAGGACGCTCACGACAGCGCCTGCAACCTGATTCCCCGGATGCTGCCGGAGGAGGTCTGCCTTTTCCGGGGCTGGGGCAGCGACCCCATGAGCATGATGTGCGGGCTGGACGAGACCTTCGACGGCGTGTTCTTCACCGGTTATCATTCCGGCGTGGGCATGGACTGCAATCCCCTTTCCCACACCATGAACACCCAAAACACCGCCGTGCTCATCAACGGCGAACCCGCTTCGGAATTGATGATTAATTCCATCACCGCCGCTACCCTGGGCGTGCCGGTGCTTCTGGTGACGGGAGATCAGGGGCTGTGCCACTGGATGAAACAGCAGAATCCCAACGTGGAAACCGTGCCCGTCAGCCGGGGCGTGGGCCGGGGCAGCATCTCCATTCACCCGGACAAGGCCATTCGGCTGATTCAGGAGGCCGCCGGTCGGGCCCTTGCCCGGTCGGGCGAGGAATGCATGTTCCCGCTGCCGCCTTATTTTCAGGTGGAAATCGCCTTCCGGGAACACGCCCGGGCCAAGCAGGGAAGTCATTACCCCGGCTGCGCCCAGATCGCGCCCACGAAGGTGGCCTTTGAAAGCGACGATTGGGCGGAAGTGCTGAAATTTTTTGACTTTGTGCTGTAATGGGGGAGGAAGAAACGATGTACGATTCCAGATTGAAAAATCCCCAGACGGATCTGCTGGTGCAGGCGCTGCTTTCCCTGAAGGATGAGGAGGAATGCTATCGCTTCATGGAAGATCTGCTCACCATGCGGGAAATTCGCGACCTTTCCCAGCGGCTGGAGGTGGCGGTGCTTCTGCGGGACAAGGTGACCTATAACGAAATTGTGGAAAAAACCGGCGTATCCACCGCCACCATCGGCCGGGTCAACCGCGCCCTGAGTTACGGGGCCGGCGGCTACGAGGCGATTTTGAAAAAGGTGACAGAGGAAAAGAAGCATGATTGATCTCAACAGCCTGAACCCGCCCCAGAAGGAGGCGGTGCTGCATACCGAAGGGCCGCTGCTGGTGCTGGCGGGGGCGGGCAGCGGAAAGACCCGGGTGCTGACCTATCGCATCGCTCATCTCATTGAAAACGGCGTGATGCCCTGGCACATTCTGGCCATTACATTTACCAACAAGGCCGCCCGGGAAATGCTGGAGCGCGTGCGCAAGCTGGCGGGGGAAGCGGCGGAGGATTGCTGGATCTCCACCTTCCATTCCTGCTGCGCCCGAATTCTCAGAAGAGATATTGAAAAGCTGGGCTATAAGCGGCAGTTCGCCATCTATGACGAAGACGACAAAATGTCCGTCATCAAAAGCCTTTGCAAGGAAAAGGCCCTGAGCGAAAAGGAATTTCCCCCCAAGCTCATTCGCAGCGCCATTTCCGACGCGAAAAACAAAATGCTCTCTCCGGAGGACTGGCTGCGGGAAGAGGGCAACAGCGCCCGCACCAGAGCGATTTTCGAGGTGTATCAGGGATATGAGCACACCCTGAAGGCCAACAACGCCCTGGATTTTGACGACCTGATTCTCAAAACGCTGGAACTGCTGGCGGAAAATCCCCCGGTGCTGGAATACTATCGGGACAAATTCCGCTATATATTGGTAGACGAATATCAGGACACCAACCTGGCCCAATACGAACTGGTGCGGCTGTTGACGGGAGAAAGGCACAACCTGTGCGTGGTGGGCGACGACGACCAGTCCATTTACGGCTGGCGCGGCGCGGACATCCGCAATATTCTGGAATTCGAGAAGGATTTCCCGGATACGCACACCATCAAGCTGGAACAGAATTACCGTTCCACCGGCAATATTCTGGACGCGGCCAATCAGGTGATCGCCCACAACGAGGGCCGCAAGGAGAAGGAGCTCTGGACCGAGGCCGAGGCCGGGGAGCCCATCACCCTTTACGACGCGCTGGACGAGCGGGACGAGGCGGCCTACATCGCCAACATGGCCCGCCGCCGCCAGGAAATGGGCACCCGCCCCGGAGAAATCGCCGTGCTTTACCGCACCAACGGCCAGTCCCGTGTGATTGAAGAAGCCTTCGTCCGGGCGGGGGAGACCTATCGGGTGTACGGCGGGCTGAAGTTTTACGACCGCAAGGAAGTGAAGGACCTTATCGCCTACATGCGCTGCCTGGTCAATCCCGATGACGACGTGTCCACCCGGCGCATCATCAACGAACCCAAGCGCAGCATCGGCGAAAGCACCGTGGAGCGCCTAGCCAATTACGCCCAGGCCAACGAGATGTCCCTGCTTTCCGCCGCGCTGGATTATGAAAACGCGGGGCTCACTGCCCGGGCCCGGACCTCCGTGGCCATGTTCGCGGAACTGATGATCGATCTGACGGAGGTGCTCTATTCCGGAACGCCTTCGGAATTTCTGCAGGCGGTGCTGGACAGAACCGGCTATCTCAAGCAGTTTACCGAGGTCAAAAACGAGGAAAACGAGGCGCGGCTGGAGAACATCAGCGAGCTTCAGGGCGCCGTGACCGAATATGAGCAGCAGAACCCCCAGGGCGGCGTGACGGATTTTCTGGAAAACGTGGCGCTGGTGACGGATCTGGACAACATGAACGAAACCGGCGGCGCGATCACGCTGATGACCCTGCATTCCGCCAAGGGCCTGGAGTTCGACTGCGTGTTCCTGGCGGGCATGGAGGAGACGATTTTCCCCATTTCCCGGGCCATGTTCGACGACAACCAGATGGAGGAGGAGCGCCGGCTCTGCTACGTGGGCATTACCCGGGCCAAGAAAAAGCTGTTCATGACCCACGCCCGCACCCGCATGCTCTACAACAACCGTCAGGCCAACCAGATTTCCCGCTTCGTTTCGGAAATTCCCACCCGGCTGATTCAGGGCGGGCGGGCCGGCGGGGCCATGCGCATTCCGCCGGCGGCCCCCGGGCTGAAGGCTCGCCAGAGCTACGACCGCAGACCCGCCGCCAACGCCGGTTCCCTGGGCATTCCCGGGGTGCAGAAGGGCTTCGGCGGGGGAAGCGCCCCGGCCCAGCCCACCCAGAACCTGTTCAGCGTGGGAGATCGGGTGATGCACCGGATGTTCGGCCCGGGTACGGTGATGGAGCTGGCCGGCACCGGCAACGCCCAGCGCGCCCGGATCAAGTTCGATTCCGGCACGGAACGCATCTTCGCGGTGAACGCCGCGCCCATATTGAAAATGAGAAAATAATCCCGGGAGGATTTGCCCCATGGACGAAATGCGCCGCCTGGTTGCGGAAATCAACGAGGCTTCCTATCAATATTACACCCTTTCTCAGCCAACCATGACCGACCGGGAGTGGGACGCGCTGTATGAAAAGCTCAAGGCGCTGGAGGCGGAAACCGGCGTGGTGCTGCCGGATTCCCCCACCCGCCGGGTAGGCGCGGAGCCGCTGCCGGAGTTTGAACCTCACACCCATCTGGCCCGACTTTGGAGCATGGACAAGGCCCAGACCAAGGAGGCCCTGGCGGACTGGGTGCGCCGGGCGGAAAAGATGCGGGCCGAGGCCGTGGCCGGCGGGCAGTCTCTGCCGCCCCTTTCCTACATGGTGGAGCACAAATTCGACGGGCTGACCATCAACCTGACTTACGAAAACGGCAATCTGATCACCGCCGCCACCCGGGGCAACGGCGTGACCGGCGAAATGATACTGCCCCAGGTGATGACCATTCGCTCCATTCCCCTGACGGTGAATTATCCCGGCCGGTTTGAGGTTCACGGGGAATGCTTTATGAAAATTTCCACCCTGAACCGGCTCAACGCCGCCGGAGGAGAAATTCTGAAAAATCCTCGGAACGCCGCCGCTGGGGCGCTGCGCAACCTGAACCCCGCGGTCACCGCCGCCCGCCGGCTGGACGCGTGCTTCTACGACGTGGGCTATATCGAGGGCCACTCCTTCGAAAATCAGCGGGAGATGCTGGATTTTCTGCGGGAGAACCGGTTCCCGGTGTCCGGATGCGAAATTGCCGCGGGGGATTTTGCCTCCATTGACGCGGCGGTGGACCGGATTGAAGAGGAAAAGGCGGAGCTGGACTACATGATCGACGGCGCGGTGATCAAGATCACCGACTTCGCCACCCGGGAAGTGCTGGGCTACACCGACAAATTCCCCCGCTGGGCCGTGGCTTACAAATTCGAGGCCGAGGAACAGCTGACCACCGTGGAAAAGGTGGAATGGCAGGTGGGCCGCACGGGAAAATTGACCCCCCTGGCCTTCGTCACGCCGGTGGAGCTGGCGGGCGCAACCGTCAAGCGGGCCACCCTGAACAATTACGGAGACATCCTGCGCAAGCGGGTGAAGGTGGGGGCCAAGGTGTGGATTCGCCGCTCCAACGAGGTGATTCCGGAAATTCTGGGCCGGGCGGAGGCCTACGACGATCCGGCGGAGGAAGAGATTCTCAAGCCCACCGTCTGTCCCGCCTGCGGCGCGGCGCTGGAGCAGCGGGGCGCGCACATTTTCTGCCCCAACCGGGACGGCTGTCGCCCCCAGATGGTGATGCGCCTGAGCCATTTCGCCAGCCGCGACGCCATGGACATCGACACCTTCTCCGAAAAAACCGCCATGCAGCTGGTGGACGCGGGACTGGTGCGGGAGGCGGACGACCTGTATCGCCTGAACGCGGAGGCCCTCTGCGCCCTTCCCCGGTTTGGAGAGAAAAAGGCGGAAAATCTTTTGAACGCCATCGAAAAAAGCAAGGCCTGCCGGCTGAACGCCTTTCTTTATGCCATTGGCATCCCCAATATCGGCGTGAAGACCGCCCGGGATCTGGCAAGGCGGTTCGGTTCCGTGGAGGGGCTTCGCCGCGCCACCCGGGAAGAGCTGATCAGCATGGACGACGTGGGCGAAATCGTGGCCGATTCCGTGGCGGGATTCTTTGCCGACGGGGCCAATCTGCGGCTGGTGGACGCGCTGCTGGCGGCGGGAGTTACGCCGGAAGCGGAACAGGTGCCCCAGAGCGGAATTTTCGACGGCATGACCGTGGTAGTTACCGGCACCCTTTCCGCCATGGGCCGCAAAGAGGCGGAGGAAGCCATTCTCCAGCGGGGCGGAAAGGCCGCGGGCAGCGTTTCCAGGAAGACCAGCCTGGTGGTGGCCGGGGAAAACGCCGGCAGCAAGCTGACCCGGGCCCGGGAATTGGGGGTGCAGGTGGTGGACGAGGCGGCGTTTCTGGAAATGCTGCAAAAGTGATATTGCATCCGCATTAAATTTTCCGGGACGCGCTCCCGGGCAGAAAAAATATGTTATAATAGTATGGATACCAATTGGGAGGTGTGGAGTATGCGCAGCATGACCGGCTATGGCCGCGCAACTCGGGAAATCGACGGCCGTGAACTGACCATCGAACTCAAAAGCGTGAACCATCGATTTCTGGATCTGAACTTTCGCATGCCCCGGTCCTTCCTGTTTTTGGAAGAGGACGCCCGCAAGCTGATTGCCGCCGCCCTTTCCCGGGGCCATGTGGACGTATACATGACCTATCGCAACCTGCGCAGCGATGCGAAAACGGTGTCGCTGGACCGGCCGCTGATGGACGCGTACATAAAGGCGCTGGACGGCGTGGAGGGACTGAAGGACGACCGCACGCTGATGGGCCTTGCCCGGTTCCCGGACGTGCTTACCGTCACGGAAGCAGAAGAGGATCGGGACGCGCTGCGGGAATTGATGACCCAGACCATGAACGCCGCCCTGGCGGAAATGGTAGCCATGCGCGTGCGGGAGGGGGAAACCCTTCGGCAGAACCTTTCCGGCCTGGCGGACGGCATCTGGGACGTGACCGAAAAAATCGAGGCGCGTTATCCCCAGACGGTGCAGGAATACATTCAGCGGCTGAAAAACGCCATTGCGGATCTGGTGGGGCAGAACGTGGACGAAGCCCGGGTGCTCACCGAAGCCGCCGTGATGGCCGACCGCAGCGCCATTGACGAGGAAACCGTGCGGCTGAAAAGCCATCTGGGCCAGCTTCGGGAATGCTTCGAAAAGGACGAGCCCGTGGGCCGCAGGGTGGATTTCATCGTGCAGGAACTGAACCGGGAGGTCAATACCATTTCCTCCAAGTCTCAGGATATTCCCATCACCAATCTGGTGGTGGAGGGCAAGTCCCTCATCGAGAAGCTCCGGGAACAGGTTCAGAATATCGAATAGGATGGAATAGGGGGTAAATCCATATGCAGCGGGGATCCCTGTTTGTCATTTCCGGCCCTTCCGGCACCGGAAAGGGCGAAATTGTCAAACGCCTTCTGGCCAAGCATCCGGACGTAGCCGTTTCCACCAGCTGCACCACCCGCGCCCCCAGGCCCGGGGAGGTCAACGGCAGGGAATATCACTTCGTCACCGACGAGGAATTCGACCGCCTGGTGGCGGAGGGCGCGTTCTATGAATGGGCCCACGTGCACCAGAATCGCTACGGCACCCTGAAATCCGTGGTGGCGCAGCAGCTGGATCAGGGCAAGGACCTGATTTTGGAAATCGACGTGCAGGGCTGCCGGGAAGCCGCCCAGCAGGATTCCAACGTGGTCAGCATTTTCGTCTGTCCCCCCAGCCGGGAAAACCTGGAAAAACGCCTTCGGGGCCGGGGCACCGAAACGGAGGAATCCATTCGGGTGCGCCTGGGCAACATGGCCGGAGAAATCGACCAGGCCTTCCATTATGATTACGTCATCGTCCATCAGGATTGGAACGACGTGCCCGACGCGCTGGAGATCGCCGTGGAAGAGGTTTACGCCGTTATCTGCGCCCGCCGGGTCAGCGTTTCCAAGAAAACGGACTTTTTGAAACATCTCACCGCTTCTTTGCGCAAATAAAGGAGGATATGCATTATGATGATCGACCCGCCCATTGGCGAACTGCTCAAGAAAGTGGACTGCCGTTACACCCTGGCCGTGGAGGCCGCCAAGCGTGCCCGTGAAATCATCGGCGGCGCCGCGCCCCTGATTGAAACCAAGGAAACCAAGCCCCTCTCCATCGCCATCGAGGAAATCAACCGCGGATTGATTACCTATTCCCGCAATGAGGATGACGAGGAAGAGAAGTTCTGACGCGCATAAAATGCATAAAACCCTTCGCAAGCGAAAGCCAGAAACTGGTTTTCGCTTGTCGTGATACCATAGCGCCGGAAAACGGGGGGAGGCCGGGATGCAATACGCCAATGTAATCGTGGATATTTCCGCCTCGGAAGTGGACAGGCTGTTCAGCTATGCCGTTCCGGAAGGGTTATCCCTGCTCCCCGGGCATCAGGTATCGGTGCCCTTCGGCCCCCGAAAGGTGGAGGGCTTTGTGGTTTCCCTTTCGGATACCACAAAGGCGCCGCCGGAAAAAATTCGCAGCGTGCTGGGGCTGGTGCGTCCGGAACCGGTGATTCTGCCGGAAATGATGGAACTGGCCCTGTGGATGAAGGAGCGCTACCTTTGCAATCTGGTGGACGCGCTGCGGCTGATGCTGCCGGCGGAAATGCGGGGCGCACGGGTGCGGGAAAAAACCGCCCGGCGGGCGACGCTGCAGGTCTCCATGGAGGAGGCAAGGGCTTACATCGTCGGCCATGGCCGCGCCAGAAAACAGGCGGAGATTCTGAACGCCCTGTTATTGGGCGACATCGATACCGCCGCGTATCCGGACTACGCCGCCGCCCTGAAAAGCCTTCAGGAAAAGGGACTGGTGCGGTTTTATCAGAAGGATGTGCGCCGCACGCCCATGGGACTGCGGGGTTCGAACCAGGGAAAGGATCCGGAACTGACCCCCGGCCAGAAGGTCGCCGTGTCGGAACTGACCCGGGCGCTGGAAAACGGGGGCGGCCGCTTTCTGCTCCACGGCGTGACCGGCAGCGGCAAGACGGAGGTATACATCCGTCTGGTGCGTCGAGCGCTGGAAATGGGCAAAACCGCCATCGTACTGGTGCCGGAAATCGCCCTGACCCCTCAGATGGTGCGCTGGTTTCACGCCCGGTTTGGGGGAGAGGCGGCGGTGCTGCATTCCGGCCTTTCCGGGGGCGAACGCTTCGATGAATGGCGGCGCATCCGCTCCGGGGAAGCCAGGGTGATCATCGGCGCACGTTCCGCCGTGTTTGCGCCGGTCCGGAATATCGGGGTCATCGTGGTGGACGAGGAACACGAAACCAGCTATCTTTCGGACAAGCGTCCCCGGTACGACGCCCGGGAGGTGGCCCGCTATCGGGCGGACGCGGCGGGGGCTGTGCTGCTTTTGGGCAGCGCCACGCCTTCCATTTCCACCTATATGCGCACCATGCCCGGGGTGCGGCCGGAAAACGCTCTGAAGCGCATTGAATTGAATCGCCGGGCCAACAACCGGCCCTTGCCGCAGGTGGAAATTGTGGATATGCGCAAGGAATTTCAATTGGGCAATCATTCCATTTTTTCCGCCAGCCTGCGTTCCGCCATGGAGGACTGTCTGGCCCGGGGACAGCAGTGCATGCTGTTCATCAATCGCCGGGGATATTCCAATTTCGTCTCCTGCCGCAATTGCGGAAAGGCGGTGAAATGCCCCAACTGCGACGTGACCATGACCTATCATCAGTGGGACGATCTGCTAAGGTGCCATTATTGCGGCGAGGTGATGCAGCCCCCGAAAACCTGCCCTTCCTGCGGCAGCCGGTATATCAAGTATTTCGGCGTGGGCACCCAGAAGGTGGAAGAGGAAGTGCGAAACCTCTTTCCCACGGTGCAGGTGGGGCGCATGGACGTGGATACCACCTCCACCAAGGACGCGCACCAGAAGATTCTGGAGACCTTCCGCGCCGGGGAGACCCGGGTGCTGGTGGGCACGCAGATGATCGCCAAGGGGCTGGATTTTCCCAACGTGACGCTGGTAGGGGTGGTGGCGGCGGATCTTTCCCTGAATCTGCCGGATTATCGCAGCACCGAGCGCACCTTCCAATTGCTCACCCAGGTGGCGGGCCGGGCGGGCCGGGCGGAAACGCCCGGTCGGGTGGTGGTGCAAACCTACGAGCCGGACCATTACGCCATTCAGCTGGCCGCCAAGCAGGATTACCGGGCTTTTTACACCCGGGAAAGCGCCTTTCGACGCGCCTGTCTATATCCGCCCTTTACCGTCATCGCCCGCATCGTTTTTACCGCGGACGCGGAAAAGGACGCCCGGGCCGCGGCGGAGGCAGCGGAGGAAAAGCTCAACGCTTACATCGACGGCGCGGGCATTCGCCGGGACATCGTGCAGATGCGCGCCCTGGAAGCGCCCATTCGCTTTCTGCGCAATCGCTGGCGCTGGCAGGTGTTTTTGAAGATGTATTTTAAGGCCGATCAGGAGGCCGTGACCCGCAAGATGCGGGACGTGGCGGCTGAAACGGCGGAAGGGGTGCAGGCCGAAATGGAGGTCAACCCCGTGAACATGATCTGAACTTCATTGATTGACAGAAAAGAGGCAATACCCATGGCGATTCGCAAAATTCTCATCGAGGGCGAGGACGATCTGCTCAGGAAGCATTCCCGGCCCGTGGAAAAATTTGACAAGCGTCTGTGGACGCTGTTGGACGATATGGCCCAGACCATGTACGACGCCGACGGCGCAGGCCTGGCCGCGCCTCAGGTGGGCGTGCTGAAGCGCTGCGTGGTCATCGACGTGGGCGAGGGCCTGCTGGAACTGGTGAATCCCAAAATCGTCTGGAGCACCGGCAGCGTGGTGCGGCCCGAGGGCTGCCTGTCCGTTCCCGGCCGCCGGGGCACCGTGGAGCGCCCGGAAAAGGTGCGGGTGCAGGCCCAGGATCGCTTCGGCCAGCCCATTGAAATTGAGGGCGAGGGCTTTCTGGACATGGCCCTGTGCCACGAAATCGACCACCTGGACGGCATTATTTACATCGACAAGATGATCGAAGACGTAACCGACCAGTACGAAACGGAGGACGAGGAATGACCCGGGTGGTCTTTATGGGCACTCCGGAATTCGCCGTGCCCTCTCTGGACGCGCTGCTGGACGCGGGATACGAAGTGGTGGGCGCCTTTACCCAGCCGGATCGGCCCTCGGGCCGGGGCCATAAGCTGGCGACCTGCCCGGTGAAACAGCGGGCCCTGGAACGGGGCGTGCCGGTGTATCAGTTTGAACGGGTGCGCGGTCAGAAGGGGCTGGATACCATGCGGGCGCTGAAGCCCGACGTGGTGGTCACCGCGGCCTTCGGACAGATTCTTTCGAAAAAGCTGTTGGAAGTGCCCGTTTACGGCACGGTGAACGTTCACGCGTCCCTTCTGCCCAAATACCGGGGGGCCGCGCCCATCAACTGGTGCATTCTGGAGGGGGAAACCGTCTCCGGCGTGACCACCATGCTCACCGACCCCGGCATCGATACCGGGGATATGCTCCTTTCCCGGCAGGTGGAAATCGGCGAAAACGAAACCGCCGGGGAACTGACCCTGCGGCTGTCTCACGTGGGCGCGGAGCTTCTGATCGAGACGCTGGAAGGCTATCTGAAGGGGGAAATTACCCCCGTGAAGCAGGACGAAAGCCAGATGAGCCATCAGCCCATGCTGGACAAAGAAATGGGCCGCATCGACTGGAACCGTTCCGCCCGGGAAATTGCCTGTCAGGTGCGGGGACTGAACCCCTGGCCGGTAGCGTATACGGCGCTGGAGGGGAAGCCGCTGAAGATTTATCAGGCCCGGCCGCTGGAGGGCGCGGCGGAAGCGGTTCCCGGCCAGGTGGTGGAATCCTCCGCCAAGAAGGGGCTGATGGTGGCCTGCGGCCAGGGCGTTCTGGAGCTGATAGAAATCCAGGCTCCCGCCGCCAAACGCATGCAGGCGAAGGCCTATCTCATGGGAAAACGCATCGAACCGGGCACCGTGCTCGGCAAAGAGGAGAATCAGGATGCCTGAAAAGAACGGAAATTTCCGGCCCCGCAGGCCCGCGAACCGGTCGCCCCGGCGGGACAATCCCCCGAAGCAGCCCGCGGCCAATCCCCGGGACGTGGCCCTGGCCGCTCTGTGCGAGGTGACGGAGAAGGGGGCCTACGCCTCTCAGGCCATTGACCGGCAAATCAGCTGCGTGCATCTTTCTCCGGAGGATCGCCGGCTGGCCACCAGCATCTTCTATGCCGCCGTGGAAAACCGGCTTACGCTGGATTGCGTTATGGCGCCGTTTATCAAGGCCGCGCCCGACCCCGTGATTCGGGAAATTTTGCACATCGCCTGTGCGCAGATTTTGTGTCTGGATCGGATTCCCGACCATGCCGCCGTGGACGAGGCGGTGAAACAGGCCCGCCGGAAGAAGGGTCAGTCGGTCACCGGGTTTGTCAACGCCGTTCTGCGGGGGGTGCTTCGGGCCCGGGACGAGGGCACGCTGGCCCGGCCGGAAACGGAGGATCCCATTCAGCGCATGAGCGTGACCTATTCCGTCAGCCGGGATCTGGCCCAGGTTCTCTGCGACGCTTACGGCCCGGAGGAGGCGGAAAAAATCTGCGCCTTCCGCTCCAAGGAGCATACCCAGACCGTGCGGCCCAATTCCATGAGCTGCACGCCCGCAGAACTGGAAAAATATCTGACGGCGCAGGGAATTTCCTTTACGCCCGGAGCTGTGCCGGATTCCTATCGCTGCACCCGTCCGGGAGCCCTGGCGGCGCTGGACGGATACCGCAGGGGCCTGTATTCCCTGCAGGGGGAATCCTCCATTCTGGCCGCCCGGGCCATGGAGGCGCGGCCGGGGATGACGGTGCTGGACGCCTGCGCCGCCCCCGGCGGCAAAAGCGCTTACATGTGCGAGGCCATGAACGGCACCGGCCGGGTGTACGCCTGGGATGTGCACGGCCACCGGGTGGATCTGATTCGGGCGGCGGGCAAGCGGCTGCGGCTGTATAACCTGCGCCCCTCGGAGCACGACGCCCGCAAGCCCTATGAGGCCTTTGATCTTCTGATGAACGCCGTGCTGGTGGACGCGCCCTGTTCCGGATTGGGCGTGCTGGCCGATAAGCCGGATATCCGCCTGCGCTTTTCCAAGGGGGAGCTGGCGGAGCTTCTGCCACTGCAGAAGGAAATTCTGGCCAACTGCGCCCGGTTTGTGAAGGTGGGCGGTTTGCTGGTGTATTCCACCTGCACCATTCTTCCGGAGGAAAACCAGCGCCAGGTGGAGGCGTTCCTTCGGGAAAATCCCCAGTTTGCCCCGGACACCGGGGACGACTGGCTGCCGGAGCGGTTCCGCCCCCTGTGGAAGGACGGCATGCTTCAGCTTTTGCAGCATCGAGACGGCGTGGAGGGCTTTTTCATCGCCCGCATGCGCCGCAAGTGCCTGTGACGGCCCGGGAGCCGCTGATGAACATGACCCGCCGGGAGCTGGCGGATTGGATGAAGCGGCAGGGAGAAAGCTCCTTCCGGGGCGGGCAGGTGTACGACTGGCTCATGCGCGGGGCGGATTTTCCCCAGATGACCAACCTGTCCGCCGCGCTGCGGGCCCGTCTTTCGGAAATCGCCCTGGCCAATCCCGTGCGTATCGACCAGGTGCACCTTTCCAAGATCGACGAAACCGCAAAATTTCTCTATGAACTGCCCGACGGCAACATGATCGAGGGCGTTCTGATGCGCTATCATCACGGGGACACCCTCTGCCTTTCCACCCAGGTGGGCTGCAAAATGGGCTGCAAATTCTGCGCATCCACCCTGGACGGCTGCGTGCGGTCTCTGACCCCGGCGGAAATGCTAGGCCAGGTGGTGGCGGCTAACGGCTACGCCAAATCCCAGTCTCCGGACCGGCGGGTGCACAACATCGTGCTCATGGGCAGCGGCGAACCTTTGGATAATTATGATAATGTCATTCGCTTTCTGCACCTGGTGAACGCGCCGGAGGGGCTGAACATTTCCCTGCGGAATATCTCCCTTTCCACCTGCGGCCTGGTGCCCAACATGCTCCGGCTGGCGGAGGAAAATCTGCCGGTGACCCTGTCGGTTTCCCTCCACGCCCCCAACGACGAAATTCGCCGGACCATGATGCCTGTGGCCAACGTGTATCCCATGGACGATCTTTTGCAGGCCTGCCGCAATTACGTGGCCAAAACCGGCCGCAGGGTGATCTTTGAATACGCCCTGGTGGCGGGAGTGAACTGCGAGGACCGGCACGCGGACGAATTGGCCCGGAAGCTTCGGGGTCTTCAGTGTCATGTGAACCTGATCCCCCTGAACAGCGTCAAAGAACGGAACCTGATGTCGCCCGGACGCGCCCTGGCGGAACGGTTCCAGGCGCGGCTGACCCACGACCATATCTCGGCCACCATTCGCCGGGAAATGGGCGCGGACATCGACGGCGCCTGCGGCCAGCTGCGCCGGCGGGTGCTTCAGGAAAAGAAGGATACGTAACACACGCCAAACCCAACGGATGCGACGGAGGAAGAAACCATGCGGGTATATGCCCTCAGCGATATTGGCAGCGTGCGCACGCTGAACGAGGATTCCTACTATGTGCCCCAGTCCGGGGAGAAATTCTGCTGCGTCGCCGACGGAATGGGCGGCCATCAGGCGGGAGAGGTGGCCAGCGCCCTGGCGGTGCAGGTGTTCGCCGAAAAGATGCGGGACGTGCTGCCGCCGCCCCATGACCGGCTGCACCGGGCCGTGACCGCCGCCAACGCCGCCATTTATGAAAAGGCCCGCGCTCAGGCGGAAATGTCCGGCATGGGCACCACCATTACCGCCCTTTTGCTGGAAAACGGCGAGGCGCACATTGCCCACGTGGGAGACAGCCGATGCTATCTTTTGCGGGGCAAATCCCTGATGAAGGTGACCACCGATCATACCCTGGTGGAGGAGATGATGCTCAAGGGCGTGCTCACCGTGCAGGAAGCCCGGAATCATCCCCAGCGCAACCTCATTACCCGGGCCCTGGGCACCGACGAGCAGGTGGAAGTGGATCTTCTACGCATTCGCCTGCAGAAGGGAGACGTGTTCCTGCTGTGCAGCGACGGACTCACCGGCCCGGTTTCGGACCGGGAGATCGCCGAAATTCTCAATTCCCGCATGAAGCGGGAAAACAAGCTCCAGGCCCTGGTGGAAAAAGCCCTGGACGCCGGCGGCCATGATAACATTACCGTGCTCATCGTAACGGACGAGGAGGAGAATGCATGACCATCGGCACCGTCCTGTCCGGGCGGTACGTCGTGGAGGAGGTCGTCGGCACCGGCGGCATGGCCGTGGTGTATCGGGCCTGGGACAGGAAAAAAAGACGCATTGTGGCGGTAAAGGTGCTGCGCCCGGAATTCCAGCAGGACGCCGAATTTCTGCGCCGGTTTAACCGGGAGGCGGAAGCGGCTTCCAAGGTTTCCCATGAAAATATCGTCAATATGTACGACGTGGGCGCGGACGGAGACACCCGCTATATCGTCATGGAATATGTGGACGGCACCACGCTGAAGGAAATGATCCGGCAGATGGGCCATCTCAGTCCGGACGCAGTGGTGCGCATGGGCATTCGCATTCTGGCCGCGGTAGATCACGCCCATGTCAACGGCATCGTGCACCGGGATATCAAGCCCCAGAACATTCTGGTGGATTCTCAGGGCAATGTGAAGGTGGCCGATTTCGGCATCGCCCGGCTGAAGGCCCAGCAGACTACCCGGGTGGCGGACGTGAATTCCTCCGCCCTGGGCAGCGTGCATTACATTTCCCCGGAACAGGCCTCCGGCGAGGTGGCCGACGAAAAAAGCGATTTGTATTCCGTGGGCGTGGTGCTATACGAAATGCTCACCGGAAAGGTGCCCTTCGATGGGGACACCGCCGTTTCCGTGGCCCTGAAGCACGTCAGCGAAGAGCCCCGGAGCATGCGGGAAATCGACCCTTCCATCTCCAAGGCCCTGGACGAGGTGGTGCTGCGGGCCCTGCGCAAGGACCCCGCTCAGCGCTATCAGACGGCGGCGGATATGGCCCTGGATCTGCGCAAGGCCCTGGGCAAGCCCTCCGGCGGATTTGTGAAAACCCCCAAGGGCGGCAAACGCAAAAAGGGCCCCATGGATACCGTGCGCAACGAGTATAAGGCCGTGGACGCGCGCCTGCGCCGGGCGCGGATGCGGCGCAATCTGCGCTATGCTGTGGGCGGCGTGGCCATCGCCGTGGTGCTGTTTCTGATGATTATGGCGGTGTGGCGCATTGTGCATGTGCGCATGCCCGACGTGCTGGGCGAACCTCTGGAAGAGGCCTACGCCACCCTTTCCGGCGGCTTTCACGTGCTGACCCGCCGGGAATATAACAGCTTCGTGCCGGAAAACTGCGTCGTGGCCCAGCAGCCCGAGGCGGGCAAGTTTGTCATGCCCGATACCGACGTGATGCTTACCATCAGCAGCGGCCCCCGGGACGTGACCATCAGCGATTATACCGGCAAAACCAGCGACGAGGCCATGCAGGGACTGGTGGCCGAGGGCATGAACGACGTAAGCATTCAACTGGTGATGGACGAAAGCGAAGTGGGCACCGTGGTTTCCCAGCAGCCCGCCGCCGGCGTGGTGCACCGGGACGAGCCCATGATCCTCTACGTCAGCGGCGAAAAGGTGCTGGCGCCCCAGGTGACGGGCTATTCCCTGGAGGACGCCGCCGCCGCCCTGGAAAGCGCGGGGCTGAAGGTGGGCAACGTGACCCACGCCTATTCCGCGGACGCTGCCGCCGGAACCATTATCGGTCAGGCCGTGGCCCCCAATTCGGAAGCCCTGGCCGGTTCCGCCATTGATCTGACCATCGCCCAGAGCCAGGAGATCATGTATTATCCCCAGTCCGATTTCCGGGTGGTGGTGCCGCTGAACAATACGCGGGTGGAAATTACCCTGGTGGCTCCCTCCGGTGCGGAAACGGTGGCCTATTCGGGCAATCTGGATCAGGGCACCCACAGCATCCCCCTTTCCTCGGCGGAAAGCGGAACGCATATCGTGCGGGTGTCCATGGACGGAAGCGACGTGGAGCAGCTGGAAATTTCCTTCCAATAAATCGAAAAACAGGAGAAAACAATCTTGCAGGGAATCATTCTCAGGGGCATCGGCGGTTTTTTCTACGCCATGGACGACCAGGGCGAGGTACATACCCTCCGGGCCCAGAACAAGCTCCGCCGGGAGCGCATGAAGCCGCTGGTGGGCGACCGGGTGGAAATGGAGCCCGGGACAGGGGAGGAGGACGGCTGGGTTCTGGCCATTCATCCCCGGAAGAATCAGCTGGTTCGGCCCCCGGTGGCCAATGTGGACAAGGTGTTGGTGGTGGCCGCAGCGGCCTCGCCGGATCCGGATCTGGCCATGATCGACCGTTTGCTGGTGAATATCCGTCTGGCGGGCATTCAGCCCCTGCTGGCGGTGACCAAGGCCGACCTGAACCCGGAAAACGCCCGGGAAATCTGCCGGCAGTATGCCCGGGCGGGGGTCAGTCCCGTGGCCGTGTGCGCCCCGGAGGGCCGGGGAATTCCGGAATTACGCCAGGCCCTGCAGGGCAGCGTGCACGCCCTGGCGGGCCAGTCTGGCGCGGGGAAGAGCTCCCTGATTAACGCGCTGTACGGCCTGGAATTGGAAACCGGCGATCTTTCCCGGAAAATCGAGCGGGGCAAAAACACCACCCGCCGGTGCGAACTGATTCCCGTTTCCGGCGGCGGAATGGTGCTGGATACCCCCGGATTTTCTCTGCTGGATACGCCCCTGATGGAGCCGGAAAAGCTCAAGGAGCTGTATCCGGAATTTGCGCCCTACGAGGGCAAGTGCTTCTTCAGCCCGTGCCTGCACGCCCACGAACCCAAGTGCGCGGCCCGGGATGCGGTGGCGGAAGGCGAGATCGACGCCCGCCGTCACGGAAGATATGTGGAATTCCTGGAAGAAACGAAAAAAAGGTGGAAAGAGAGATATGGCTAAGGTTGCACCTTCCCTCCTGGCAGGAGATTTTCTGAAAATCGGCGAAGAAATTGAGCGCATGGCTGCCGCCGGCGCGGATTATCTGCATTTTGACATCATGGACGGCCGCTTTGTGCCCAATATCACCTTCGGACAGTGCATTCTGAAGGCGACCTCCCGCTGTTCCCTGCCCCTGGACGCGCATCTGATGATCGTTGAGCCTGAGAAGTACATCGACGAATTCGCCGCCGTCGGCGCGGAGATCATTACCGTGCACGCGGAGGCCTGCACCCATCTGCACCGGGCCATTCAGCAGATTCACGCCGCGGGCTGCAAGGCCGGCGTGGCCCTGAACCCCGCCACCAGCCCTGAATGCCTGCGCTACGTAATCGGCGATATCGACCTGGCGCTGGTGATGACCGTGAACCCCGGCTTCGGCGGACAGAAGCTGATCCCCGCCGCGGCGGATAAGGTGGCGGACATCAAGCGGATGATCGACGCGGCCGGTTCCCACGCCATCATTGAGGTGGACGGCGGCGTGAACACCAAAACCGCTCCCGCTCTGGTGGAAAAGGGCGCAAGCCTGCTGGTGGCCGGCAGCGCGCTGTACGGCGCGGAAGACGCCAGGGCCTTTGTGGACGCGCTCCACGCCATGAACTAAGGCCCCGCCTCATTTGTGCGGCCTTGCCCCAAACAAAACAGGCGCACATGTGGTTCTGATGTGAACCCATGTGCGCCTGTTTTTGCAAAAAGGGGAACACGCGCCCGGGACGCGGCATAACATCTACAGGGGGGGCGATATCATGTTCCGATTGCGGGTCAGCGGCTGCTGCCGGGGAAAGATTGGCGGCGCATTGCTTATGCTCTGCGGGCTGATTATCATGATGCTCATCGTGCCCGGCTGGGCGGTGGCGGGCATTATCTGCGTGGCGATGATCGTGATTGGGTTTCTTCTGTGGAAATTTTGCTGAAAAGGGCAAAAAAATACCGCCAACCAAGGGCTGGTGGCTTTTGGCCATTCGCCCTTTGTTGCCGGGATTTTTCGGTCCGGTTGGCGGCTCTATGGTTTTTACAGCGCGCGCTCAACCTTGTTGCTGCGCAGGCAGCGAGTGCAAACCGACATGCGGGTAGGCACACCGTTGACCAGCACGCGAACCTTCTGCGTGTTGGGAGCCCAAGTACGGCTGGTTCGACGCACGGAGTGGCTGACGTTGTTGCCGTAAACTACACCCTTGCCGCAGACTTCACAAAACTTGCCCATTGCTGTATCGCACCTCCTTCAAGGTAAGTACTATGCCAAACATTAGGATTATAACATCTCCTGGCCCCAATTTCAAGCCCCTTTCATGTAAAAGTTCAAGAAATACGCGCATATTGTTAAAAGAGGGGAAGAAGCTTGCATGGGCCGTCCAAAAAAGGTATACTAATAAATGGGAAAAACTCGCTTTTTATCCTTTCCCCCGAAGGAGGTAGTGAAATGGATTTTAAATTCCAGACGGAGCTGGGCGCGGTAACGGTAGACGACAGCGTGGTGACCCGCGTGGCCGGCTATGCGGCGCTGGATTGTTACGGCATTGTGGGCATGGCGTCCAAGCGTTCCACCGACGGAATCGTGCAATTGATGGGCCGCGAAAACCTGGGCCGGGGCGTGAAGGTGCGCGCCAACGGCGAAAAGGTGGATATTGATCTGTTCATTATCGTGGAATACGGCATCTCCATCAGCGCGGTAGCCGCTTCCATTATTGAAACCGTGAAATACAAGGTCGAAAGGCTTGCCGGCATCCCGGTTGGCCGCGTGAATGTATGCGTGGAGGATATCCGCGTGTAAACGCGCGCCCGCCGCGATAAAAATTGGAGGAGAACCCAATGGCAAGAACTACGATTGACAGCATTGCGCTGCGGGAAATGTTCAATTCCGGCGCCGCGCTGCTTACGCAGAACCGGGAGGCCGTGGATGCGCTGAACGTGTTCCCCGTTCCGGATGGCGATACCGGCACCAATATGTCCCAAACCATCAATTCCGCGGTGAAGGAGCTGAACGCGAAAAACGCTTCCTCCGTGGGCGACGTGGCTTCCGCCGTGGCCCGGGGTGCGCTGAAGGGCGCCCGGGGAAATTCCGGCGTCATTCTTTCTCAGATTCTGCGCGGCTTTGCCAGTGCCCTGGACGGCGCCGAGGAAATCGACTGCGCACTGTTCATAAAGATGCTGCGCTCCGGCGCGGATACCGCCTATAAGGCCGTCATGAAGCCCAAGGAGGGCACCATCCTCACCGTCATTCGCGTAATGGCCGAGGATATGGAGCGCACGGGCGGCAATTATTCCACCATCGACGAACTGTTTGCCGCGGCGCTGGCCAGCGGCGACGCCATCCTCAAGCGCACCCCGGATATGCTGCCCGTGCTGAAGCAGGCGGGCGTGGTGGATTCCGGCGGCATGGGCCTGATGGTGGTGTTCCGGGGGCTGTACGCGGCCCTCACCGGCGAACCGGTGGAAGTGGATACCCAGGCCGCGCCCGCTCAGGTCATGCCCGGGGAATTTGTGGACGATCATGAATCCCTGGAGGAAATTACCTTCGGATATTGCACGGAGTTCATCGTGTCCCATCCCCGCCCGGATATGCGGGAAAGCGAAGTGGTGCGGCTGCGCAAGCGGCTGGAGCGCATCGGCGACTGCGTGCTGGTCATCAGCGACCTTTCCGTGGTGAAGGTGCACGTGCATACCGACGACCCCGGTAAGGCCCTGCAGATGGCCCTGGAGCTGGGCGAATTGGACGCCATCAAGATCGACAACATGCGGGAAGAGGCCCGGGAACGCCAGGCCAAAAAGCAGGCTCAGGCGGAGGCCGAGGCCGCCAGGGAAGAAAAGCGGTATGGCATCGTCTCCGTGGCCCTGGGTCAGGGACTTTCCGATATTTTCGGCGAGCTTTCCGTGGACAAGGTGGTGGACGGCGGTCAGACCATGAACCCCAGCATCGAGGATATTTACGAGGCCATCGAGAGCACCCACGCCCAGAACGTATATGTGCTGCCCAACAATACCAACATTATTCTGGCGGCCCAGCAGGCGGCGGAGCTGACGGAGCGCAACGTGATCGTTCTGCCTACCAAGTCCGTGCCCATGGGCATTTCCGCGGCGCTGGCCTTTAACCCCGAGGAAGAGGTGGAGGAAAACACCCGCGCCATGACGGAAGCGGCGGAGCATGTGCACACGGCTTCCATCACCTACGCCGTGCGCGACACCAATTTCGACAACCGGGAAATCCATTCCGGCGACATCATGGGTCTGTTGGACAACAAGCTGACTTATCTGGGCCATGACGTGCGGGAAGTGGCGCTGCATATGGCGGACGAAATGGTGAACGAGGACGCCGCGCTGGTCACCGTGTATTACGGCAGCGACGTGTCCGAAGAGGACGCCCGGCAGCTGACCGACGAAATCGCCGAAAAGTATCCCGAGTGCGACGTGGCCATGCAATTTGGCGGCCAGCCCTTGTATTATTATCTCATTGCCGTGGAATAAAAAAACGGATTGTCCTGCGGGGAGCGCCTGTCGGCATTCCCCGCGTTTCTTTTTCGCAAAAAACAGCGACCGGTCGACCGGTCAGGAGGCAGTATGGATCTTCCCCTGAGTGAAGTAAAGGGCATCGGCCCGGCCCGCCTGAAGGCCCTGGCAGACGCGGGCATTACCAGCGTGCGGGAACTGGTGATGGATTTGCCCAGGGAATATCGGGATCTGCGGGAAAGTACGCCCCTGTGCGAGGCAAAGGCCGGGGAAAGCGCCGCCTACCGGGTGCAGGTGGCGGGGGACGCCACCGAGCAGCGGGCCCGGCGGCTTCTGATTACCCGGGTGTATGTCACCGATGGCACGGAAACCCTGATGGCCGTGTGGTACAATCAGCCCTGGCTGAAAAAGCAGCTGCCCCGGGGACGGGAGCTGCTGTTGTACGGCAAGGCGGAGATTCGCCGGGGGGCGCTGCAGCTGGTTTCGCCCACCATCGAAACCGGCGAGGAGATTCTGCCCGTGTACAAGCCCATTCCCGGCGTGCCCCAGAAGGTGTTTCGGCAATTGGTGGAACGGGCGCTGGCGGTTTGCGAGGGCCAGTGGCCGGACGAGCTGCCGGAGAGGCTGAAGCGGAAATACGGCCTGTGCGAGCGGAATTTCGCCATGCGCAGCGCACACTTCCCGGAAAGTCGGGAGGCGCTGGACGCGGCCCGGCGGCGTATCGCCTTTGAAGAACTGCTGCTGTATCAGGTGGCCCTGTCCCTGTTCCGCAGCGGCATTCGAACCGGCGTGCCCCTGGAAATTCCCCAAGGGGCGGAAGCAGAATATTGGAAGAGGCTGCGTTTCCCGCCCACCGGGGCGCAAAAGCGGGTGCTTTTGGAAATTGGGAAAGATATGCGGGCTGAGCGGCCCATGGCCCGGCTGGTGCAGGGAGACGTGGGCTGCGGCAAAACGGCCATTGCCTTCGGCGCGATGCTCATGGCGGTGCAGGCCGGGGCGCAGGCGGCGCTGATGGCCCCAACGGAGGTGCTGGCAAGGCAGCATTACGAAAGCGCCCGGGAGCTGTTCGAACCCATGGGCATTTCGGTGGGCATTCTCACCGGGTCCATGACGGCCAAGGGACATCGGGAGGCCCACGCGGCCATCGCCCAGGGGGACTGGCAGGTGATTATCGGCACCCACGCGCTGATTACCGAAAAGGTGCAATATGCCCATTTGGGGCTGGTGGTGACCGACGAACAGCATCGCTTCGGCGTGCGGCAGCGGTCCATGCTGGGAGAAAAGGGCGATTCGCCCAATGTGCTGGTCATGAGCGCCACGCCCATTCCCAGAACCCTTTCGCTGATTCTGTATGGCGATCTGGACATTTCCATTGTGGACGAATTGCCCCCGGGACGCACGCCGGTGCGCACCCGGATTGTGCCTCCGGACAAGCGGGAGGACATGTACGGCTTTCTGCGCCGGGAGGTGCACGCCGGACGGCAGGTGTATGTGGTCTGCCCGCTGGTGGAAGAATCTGAAGCGGTGGAAGCTGTCAGCGCCGAGCAGGTGTACGCGGAGCTTTCGGAAAAGAAGCTGAAGGATCTGCGGGTGGCGCTGGTGCACGGCCGGCAGAAAAGCGCCGAGAAGGACGAAATTCTGGAACAGTTCCGCCGGGGAGAATGGGATGTTCTGGTGTCTACTACGGTCATCGAGGTGGGGGTCAACGTGCCCAACGCCACGGTGATGGTCATCGAAAACGCGGAACGCTTCGGGCTGGCGCAGCTGCATCAGCTCCGGGGCCGGGTGGGCCGGGGCAGCTTCGAATCCTGGTGCTTCCTCATGGCCGAACCCAACGAGCGGCTGCGGCTTTTGACCAAAACCAACGACGGCTTCAAAATCGCCCAAAAGGACATGGAGCTGCGGGGGCCGGGGGAACTGTTCGGCTATCGACAGTCCGGCACGCTGGACGCGGGCCTGGGGGCGCTGGCCGGAGACACGGCGCTTTTGAAACTTACCCACGACGAGGCCCGGGAAATCCTGCGCCATCCGGAGGAGGAAGACGCCCGGAAAATTCTGGATCTGGCCCGGGAGACTTACGCCGATAAACTGAACGAAATCGCCATGAACTGATTTTTTAAGATACGTCGCGCTTTTGAAAAAAAGGCGCGGCGTTTTTTACCAGGCTAGATTTTTGCGGATGGGTCACAATATCACCAGACTTGAACGGGAGGTGAAACAAGATGAGCAAGTCTGGAAGCAAGACCGCAGTGCCGGAAAGCCGCGCCGCCCTGGACAACATGAAGTACGAGGTGGCTCAGCAGATGGGCATCAACCTGACCAAGGGTTACAACGGCAATCTGTCTTCCCGGGAAGCCGGTTATATCGGCGGCAACATGGTGAAGAAGATGATCGAGGACTATGAGCGCAGCAAGTCCGGCAACTGACCCGACCCCAAAATGAGAGCAGGAGGAAATCAAAATGAACAGCAATAATTCCAATAAGATCAATGTTCCCGAAGCGCGTCAGGCCATGGAAAACATGAAGCAGGAAGTGGCCAACGAACTGGGCATCACCCTGAACAAGGGCTACAACGGCAACCTGTCTTCCCGTGACGCCGGCTATATCGGCGGCAACATGGTCAAGAAGATGATCGAGGCCCAGGAAAAGCAGATGTCCGGCAAGTAAGGGCTGAAAACTTGTAGGGGACGGGGGTCCGTCCCATGGGGGCAGCCTTTGCCCCGGGAGCCGTTTGCCTCCCTTTTGCGGAAGCAGACGGCTCCGTTTTTGCGCCGAATAAAACTTAACAAAATTTACATTCAAATCTATTGACAAAAGGGGAGGGGTTGATTATAATGGTCAAAGAAAGTCAAAGATGATGTTTGACGCATTCCGGGAGGGATCTTAGTGAACGCTGAAAAATATACGCAGAAATCCATGGAGGCCATCCGCGAGGCCCAGCAATTGGTGATTCGCAATGGCAACCCTCAAATTGATCAGCAGCATCTGCTGCTGGCTCTGGTAAATCAGGAAGGCGGCGTGGTCGGCCAGCTGATGGACAAAATGGGCGTGAACAAAAAACAGTTCACTGCCGCCGTCACCGCCGAAATCGACCGGATTCCCCGGGTTTCCAGCAACGGCCGGGAAATGGACAAGGTCTACGTTTCCCAGTCGGTAGACGCCGCGCTGGTGGAAGCCGAAAATCAGGCGGAAGCCATGAAGGACGAATTCGTTTCCGTGGAACACATTATGCTGGGCCTGATCGAAAAGCCCAACGGCGCTGTGAAGCGGATTTTGAACGATTTTCATATTACGAAGGAAGATTTTCTGGCCAAGCTGCAGAAAATGCGGGGCAACACCCGGGTGACCTCGGATTCGCCGGAGGACACCTATGACGCGCTGAAGAAATACGGCAGCGACCTGACCGAACGGGCCCGCCAGCAGAAGCTGGATCCCGTTATCGGCCGAGACAGCGAGATCCGGGACGTGGTGCGTATTCTTTCCCGTAAGAGCAAGAACAACCCGGTGCTCATCGGCGAACCCGGCGTGGGCAAAACCGCCATCGCCGAGGGTCTGGCCCAGCGAATCGTCCGGGGCGACGTGCCTTCTACCCTGAAGGACCGCACGCTGTTCGCGCTGGATATGGGCGCGCTGATTGCCGGCGCAAAATTCCGGGGCGAATTTGAGGAACGGTTGAAGGCCGTGCTGGAGGAAATCAAGAAATCCGAAGGCAAGATCATCCTGTTCATCGACGAATTGCACACCATCGTGGGCGCGGGACGCACCGAGGGCTCCATGGACGCGGGCAACCTGCTGAAGCCCATGCTGGCCCGGGGCGAACTGCACTGCATCGGCGCAACCACTCTGGACGAATATCGCAAGTATATCGAAAAGGACGCCGCCCTGGAGCGTCGTTTCCAGCCCGTGCTGGTGAACGAGCCCTCCGTGGAGGATACCATCGCCATCCTGCGCGGTCTGAAGGAACGCTATGAAGTGTTCCACGGAGTGAAAATCGCCGACAACGCCCTGGTGGCCGCTGCAAAGCTTTCCGACCGGTACATTACCGACCGATTCCTGCCGGATAAGGCCATCGACCTGGTGGACGAAGCCTGCGCCGTGATTCGTACGGAAATCGATTCCATGCCTCAGGAAATGGACGAAATTTCCCGGGAGATCATGCAGAAGGAAATTGAGGAAGCCGCCCTGGCCAACGAACAGGACGAATATTCCCGCCATCAGCTGGCCAACGTGCAGGGCGAATTGAAGCAGCTGCGCGAAAAATTCGCCGGCATGAAGGAACAGTGGGAACAGGAAAAGGGCGCCATCGGTAAGGTGCGGAAGCTGCGCGAGCAGATCGAGCAGGTGAACGCCGAAATCGAAAAGGCCCAGCGGGAATACGACCTGAACAAGGCCGCGGAGCTGCAGTATGGCAAGCTGCCGGAACTGAAGCGGCAGCTGGAAGAGCAGGAGAAGCAGGCGGAGGCCGTGCAGGCAGACGAGCACCTGCTGCGGGATCGGGTCACGGACGACGAAATCGCCCGGATCGTCTCCCGGTGGACCGGCGTGCCGGTTACCAAGCTGCTGGAGGGCGAGCGGGAGAAGCTGCTGCGCCTGGAGGACATTCTGCATCAGCGGGTGATCGGTCAGGACGAGGCCGTTTCCAAGGTGGCGGAAGCCATTCTGCGGTCTCGGGCGGGCATTTCCAACCCCAACCGGCCTATCGGTTCGTTCCTGTTCCTGGGCCCCACGGGCGTTGGCAAAACCGAACTGGCCAAAACCCTGGCCCAGGCGCTGTTTGACGACGAGAAGAACCTGGTGCGTATCGACATGACCGAATACATGGAGAAGCACTCGGTGTCCCGTCTGGTAGGAGCGCCTCCGGGATACGTGGGCTATGAAGAGGGCGGCCAGCTCACTGAGGCCGTGCGCCGCAAGCCCTATTCCGTGGTGCTGTTCGACGAGGTGGAAAAGGCCCATCCGGATGTGTTCAATATCCTTCTGCAGGTGCTGGACGACGGCCGGATTACCGATTCTCAGGGACGGACGGTGGACTTCAAAAACACCATCATCATCCTCACCTCGAACCTGGGCTCCAGCCTGATTCTGGAGGGCATCGACGGCAGCGGCAAGCTGCGTGAGGATGCGCGGCTGCAGGTGGAAAAACTGCTGAAGACCCAGTTCAAGCCCGAATTCCTGAACCGTATGGACGAGGTTGTGTTCTACACGCCCCTGACCCGGGATCAGATTTCCGGCATCCTGCAGCTGATGCTGAAGGATCTGTCCGGCCGGCTGGCCGACAGGCACCTGAGCGTGGAGTTGACGGACGCCGCCAAGGAATATGTGATCGACAACGGTTACGATCCTGTTTACGGCGCACGGCCCCTGAAGCGCTTCCTGCAGCGGGCGGTCGAAACGCCCATCGCCCGGATGCTCATCGCCGAGGACGTGCCGGAAGGCAGCGAAATCGTGGTGGATGTGGAAAACGGCGAGATCACGGTGAAGCACCAGCCCGCGCCGCTGGTAGCCGACGTAATCGAATAAACCAAAAAGCCGCCCCTGGCCGCAAGGTCAGGGGCGACGTTTGTCAGCGGATGGAGAAGCGATAGAAATAATTCTCGCCCTCGCAGGCGGTAATGCCCACGTAGCATTTTTCGGGCAGCACACAGGGGCAGTCGAACTGAGCGGAACGACCGTTCACCTCCGCGCCCACCACAAGGCCCTGCCGGTCCGCCCGGGCGGTGAGCAGGAAGCGCGCGCCGTCCTCGATGGGGAAGGAAAAGCGCCCCAGGTTCACCGTGCGCTGGCCGTTGGGGGCTTCGGGGTCCGGGGTGAGATCCCACACGTTAATGCCCTTTTCCCAGCCCACCACTTCGATGTGATGACCGTATTGCAGCCGGCCGTCCGGCAGGGTATCCACCGCGTCGGCCAGAATCAGCAAGGGAGCGCCGTAGGTGCGGAAGGAGCATTCCGTTTCCAGCAGGCACGGCAGGGAGACGGGCGTGCGATGAACCATGCTCACGTAGGCGTATTCGTCCATTTTGTCCGCGCCTTCGTTGTGGATGCAGTCGTCCTTTTGTCCAAAGGTCAGGCGGTATTCCACGCGAGAACTGGCGGCGGAGAGAAATTCTTCGGCCTGCCAGGCGCCTTTTTCAAAATTCCAGGTGCGATTCATCGATCAGCCCTCCTGTTTTTTCTGATGAACGTCAAACCATTCGGTAATTTCCTTCAGCCGGCGGATGCGGTGCTTGGGCTTGCCGCTGCGGGAAAGTTCGTGGTTTTCGCCTTTGAAGCAGACCATTTTGGTTTCCACCCCGTGGGCCACCAGCGCGGTGTACATCTGATACCCCTGATCGATGGGGCAGCGGTAATCCTCGAAGGAATGGATGAACAGCGTGGGGGTTTTCACCTGATCGGCGTATTTCAGCGGGCTGTGCCACCACATCTTCTCCGGATCGGGCCAGACCGTGGCGGCGCACTGATCTTCGGCAAAGACCACGCCAATGTCGGAAACGCCGTAGAAGGAAATCCAGTTGGAAATGGAGCGCTGGCTGGCGCAGGCCCGGAACCGGTCCGTATGGCCGATGATCCAGTTGGTCATGAAGCCGCCGTAGGAGCCGCCGGTTTCGAAGCAGTTGTCCGCGTCCATTTCCGGATACTGGGCCAGGGCCGCGTCGCAGAAGGCCATGATGTCCTCGAAATCCACCGTGCCGTATTTGCCGCGGATGTCCATGAATTCGCCCCGGCCGTCGGAACCGGTGGGATTGCAGAAGATGACGAAATAGCCCTTGCCCGCCCAGTGCTGCATTTCATGATAGAAAACCGGGCCGTATACGGTTTTGGGGCCGCCGTGAATATCCAGAATCACGGGATATTTCTTGCCGGGTACAAAGTCCATGGGCTTGAGCACAAAGCCGTGGATTTCCTGACCGTGAGAGGTGCAGTTCAACGGTTCCGGAGTGGCGACGTAATGGCCGCGCAGGGCCGCGTCGTTGAACCGGCTGAGCTTTTTGCCGGAAAGATCGTAAAGCTCCTGGGGACGCATATCCCACAGGGAGACCATCAGAACGGAATCCCCCGCCACGTCGAAGCAGTCGATGGAGCCGGGCCGGTCCACCAGGCAGGAAATTTTGCCCTCCGAAAGCTGATACAGACCGGCGCTGTCAAATCGGGTGGAGACGAAATACAGGGTGTCGCCCTGCATCTTCAGGCTGCGGCCGCCGCCGTAGCGCACGTCGCTGCCCACGGAGGAGCCGATGGCCTGGCCGTAGGAAGCGTAGGG
>CACXHB010000031.1 GCA_902767315.1 uncultured Eubacteriales bacterium | reverse complement strand
CCGGAGAATGCTCATCACGGCGGTCATGTGGGCGGAAAAGGTGGAAAGATTTTCCGAAAGGCTCTGACCGTCGCCAATGTCCGCCAGTACCCGGTCAAAGGGACAGATTTTCGCCCGTCGGGCCGGCAGCATCAGCCCTGATTGGGCCATCAGTGAGAAAAGCCCCAGGGTTTTCAGCGTCACGGTTTTGCCGCCGGTGTTGGGGCCGGTAATGGCCAGGCCCGTGCAGGGGGCTCCCAGATGCAGGTTCAGGGGCACGGCGCTTTCCCGGGGCAGCAGGGGATGCCGGGCGTTTTCCAGCCGAATTTCCCGCTCCGGGGTAAATTCCGGCAAAACCCCCTCCATCTCCAGCCCCAGACGGCCCCGGGCAAAGATGAAATCCAGCCGCTGGGTCAGCTGCGCGTCCACCCGCAGCATTTCCGCCTGATCGGCCACCAGCACCCCCAGGGCGTACAGCACCCGGCGCTCCTCGTTTTCCTCATCCAGCCGGGCCTGTTCCAGACTTTCCCGGAACCGGGCGGCGGAGGCGGGCTCCACGAACACCGTGGCGCCGGTTTTGGATTTTTCCACGGGGATTCCGGGCACGCTGCGCAGGTGAATGCTCTTTACCGGCAGCGTCTGCCGGCCGTCCCGCTCCACCACAAACCCGTCGGAATAATATTCCGGATGGGCCCGGAGCATGGCGGAGAGCTTCTCCCGCAATTGTGCCGCGGCATTTTCTGCCCGCCGGCGTGCGTCCCGCAGGGCGGGGGAAGCACTGTCCAGCACCGCGCCGCCGCGGACGGAGGCTTCGATTTCGTTTTCCAGGGCGTCGTTTTCCCCGAAGGCCCGGGCGTTCAGAGAAAGCTCGATGCGCAGCGCCTCACCCTTTTTCAGGTATTCCCGGGTGCGGCGGCAGCCGGCGCAGAACCGGGCCACAAATTCCAGATCGTCCGCCGTCAGCAGCTCGCCCCGGCAGGCCGCCAGCAGCATTTCCTCCAGTCCGTCGGTCACCGCCAGCGGCGGCAGCCCGGCGGCGCGAATCATCTCCGCCGCGTCGGCGGTCTGGCGCAGCTTCTTTTCCAAAAGAGTCAGGTTCTGTTCCGGCTCCAGGGCCAGCGCCTGCTGCCGGGCCGCATCGGTGACGCATTTTTCGGCCAGCAGGCCGGTGATTTTGTCAAATTCCAGGGCGGTTTTCGTTCGCAGATCCATCAATAAACATCCTTCCGTGTGTCGAAATCTGAATTTTGGGCATGCAAAAAACGGGCGCGGAAGGCGTCTTTCACGGGCACAATAAACACAGCCGCCGGGAAGGCTTCCCGGGGAAGGCCTCTGCGTCTTTGATTGTGAAAAGGCGGGCTTCCGGCCCGTTCAGGCAGTCAACATCCAATATTCCTTTCGATGTGGGAAAGATTATGGGGTTACTTTACCACCGTTTTCCCCGGCCGTCAAGTAGTCCGGCGGTATAAAAAGGAACGGAAAGCGGAGAATGGGTACAGCAGTTTATCCATCTTGCCCGCCTGATTTTGTAAAATTTGACTTTGCATGATAGTATGTTGATGAGACGGTACATTCGGGGATTGGACTGAGCGTGGTGACACAAGACGGAATACAAAATAGAACGGTATCAAAACTGCGAGCGATTTAATGCGCAGTATCAGGATATTTACAGGTTTCTTCTGGAAGCGGGAAAGCTGGATTACAACGAGCATTTTCATTGGGGACGGTTCGAATGGATGCAGGCACATAGTTTTCTCGATGAGGACAAGCTGACCAGGATTGTTCTGTTCAGGGATGAAAACGGGGGCTGTCGTGGGTTTGATTACGTATGATACAAGCTACGATGACCGGGTATATCTGATTCACAAAAGTTCGGAAAAGCCGCTGCTGGAGCGCATGATCGAGACGGTTCTCGAATCCGAAGACCTCGGGGCCGCTATGAAGGTAAATGCCAAAGACGCCGTCCTTTGCCGGATGCTGCGGGAAAAAGGATTCGAAAAAAAGCATAAATGCGGGAGCGTTTTGTCACTGGATCTGTCAAATTCTCTGGCATATGATATGCCCGATGCATATACCATGAGCCCGCGGGGATTTGCAGCGGACCCATGGCAATACCAGCTGGTGATTCACAGGGGGTTTGAGAATGACGGCATTCCCGAAAAATGGGAGGACGCATTTCTAAAACGGATTCCCCATGGGAACGAAGACCTGAAAACCTTCGCCATTGCCCGTAACGAATATTGCGCACACTGCGGTTTGTGGTATACAACCGGCGTCACGGCTTATGTCGAACCCGTCGCAACGGTCCCGGAACACAGAAAACAGGGCCTGGCGAAAGCGGCCGTCTACGAAGCCTGTACGCGTGCAAAGGCGCTTGGCGCAAAGCGCGCCATTGTTTTGTCGGACCAGGAGTTTTATTACCGAATCGGTTTCACGCTTTCCTCGGAAGCGTATGCCTGGGGGAAAGAGGATTCCACCGATTTTGATTGAGTGAACGGTTATGGGGGGCTTCCGGAACCATAATGAAGGCCCGGCTGCAAATTGCGGCCGGGCTTCAGCTGTTTTATAAATCCCGCGTCGTTCCATGGAACGCCAAATCGGGGTTATTTGGTTTCCTGCTTTTCCGCCAGGCGAATCTGCCGCCGGTTGCGCACCTCGTCGCTCATGGGCTGAATGTCGCCGGTTTTCAT
>CACXHB010000030.1 GCA_902767315.1 uncultured Eubacteriales bacterium | reverse complement strand
GAGGATTTTTGCGGCGGAAAATCCCATTTTCCAGAGCAAAAATCGTTCCCTTGCAGTTTTTGCGCCCGGAAATCTGAAAGATTTCAGTAAAAACTGGTAGGGGTGGCAGTGGCGGGGGAGCTTGCTCCCCCGTCCACCAGCTTGTCAAAATCTTTTTTGACAAGCTGCGGCGTGACCGAAAGGTCACGCCGTTTGATTCATATCAGGATTTCTCCCTCCGGCCCGTAATGCGAAATGTCATTTCAACCATAAAAATCATCAGCGCAAAGAAAATCAACAGATAGACCGGCATAATTGAGAAGGAAATCGCATTTCCCAGAAGCCCAAATAACGGCGGAATAAACGTGGAGCCGACATAGGCGCTTGCCATCTGTATACCGATGATCGCTCCAGAATTCTCCGGGCCGAAATTTTGCGGTGTCGCATGGATAATGCAGGGATAGATGGGCGCACAGCCAAAGCCGATAACAAGAAAGGATACCTCCGCCGCAACATACGATTCAATCGGAAGAAACAGCGCAAGTATGCCGCAAATCAGAACGCCTGTACCCAGTCGAATCATGTTGCGGTCGCCAATTCTGTCCGTAAGAAAGCCGCTGATAAATCGCCCCGCGGTGATGCCGATGTAAAACAGTGCCGCAAAGCCGGCGGCGCGTTCCGCCGAAATTCCCTTGACTTCCACAAAATAGGTACTCGCCCATTGCATACCGGTGGCCTCTGCCGCGCAATAGGCAAAAAATCCGGTCAACAGCAGCGGAACCCCCTTGATTTTAAGTGCACCAAGCAGACCAATGCTTTTCCCGGATTCCCCGTATTTTGCCTTGTTGACCTTCCACACTGGCAGCGTAACCAGCAGGAGCATCGCAATGGCCAGCTGAAGAAAGCCCACCATCCGATAGCCGTTGTTCCATGTTTTATTTGCCAACGCATAGCTCATGATAAACGGGCTTACAATCGTGCCAATTCCCCAGAAGCAGTGCAGCCAGCTCATATGCTTCGCCTTATAGTGCAAGGCGATATAATTGTTGAGCGCCGCATCAATCGCCCCGGCGCCCAAACCGTATGGGATAGCAAAGACGATCAGCATCCAGAATCGATTGGAAAAAGAAAACCCGAACAGCGCGATTACCGTGAGGAAAACACTCACCACCGTGACAATTCTCGTACTGAATTTTCGCGTCAGCCTGTCCGAGAAGAGACTTGAGACGATCGTTCCTCCCGAAATAATCATCGACACGATTCCCATATAGGACACCGGCACGCCAAGCTCCGCATGCATGACCGGCCAGCCTGAACCTAAAAGGGAATCCGGCAGGCCGAGACTGATAAACGCCAGATAGATCAGTACCAGCAAAAAAGAATACATGCTTTCCCCTCCCCCAGTGGGTTCTAAAAAAATACTCGCAATTTCGAGTACATTTGCCGCCAGTTCAAGGCTTTCTGATGCGGATACGCAAGCGGCCGCAGCGAATTGCTCCGCTGTGGCCGCTTTGAATTGATGTGCGTATCAGGCCTTGACCAGGCGAATCACGTTCCAGCTCAGGGCCGGGATGTGAATTTCCGCCATGCCGCCGTCCACCTTGCCGCCGGGGCCCTGAGTGGGCGCTACGTTGAAGGGCTGCTCCTCCGTATTCACGGCGTTCACGTCCGCATGCTTCAGAAGGATGTGTTCCTCCACCCGCAGCTTGCCGAAATCCCGCAGATCCACCGTCAGGTTGAAGTCCTCCTGCATGTCGCGGTTGACGCAGAACACGGTGACGTTGCCTTCGTCGTCCATGGTGGCCGTGGCGTCGATCAGCGGAACCTTTTCGTAATCCTTGCAGTCGTAAGTGGGCGTATCCACAATGGCCCTCAGGGACGTGCCCCGGCCATACTTGGATACCTGCATGAAGGGATAATAGTTGGGCTGAGCCCAGCATCCGCCGCCGTTGCGGGTCATGATGGGTGCGATGACGTTCACCAACTGGGCCAGACAGGCGATCTTCACCCGGTCCGCATTGCGCAGAAGGGTAATCAGCATGCTGCCGGTTAAAAGCGCGTCTTCGAAATTGTAAATGTCCTCCAACAGCGGCAGCGCCACGCCCCAGGGATCGGCCTTTTTGATCTCTTCATCCTGCGCCGCGGAATGATACCACACGTTCCACTCGTCAAAGGAGAGATTCAGCTTCTTCTTGGAATGCTTCTTGCCCTTGATGCTGTCGCAGATGCAGACCACGGTTTTGATGAAATCGTCCATATCCATGGCGCGGGCCAGGAAGCCGGGGGTATCCCCCGTGGGATTGCCGTAATACCGGTGCAGGGATACGTAATCGATGTTTTCGTAGCATTCCGAAAGCATGGTATATTCCCAATCGCCAAAGGTTGGCATGTCGGAATTGGAAGAACCGCAGGCCACCAGTTCGATGGTGGGATCCACCCACTTCATCAGCTTCGCCGCTTCGTTGGCGGTGCGTCCGTATTCATAGGCGGTTTTGTGGCCCATCTGCCAGGGTCCGTCCATCTCGTTGCCCAGGCACCACAGCTTGATGTCAAAGGGCTTCTCCTGACCGTTTTTCCGGCGCAGGTCGCTCCAGTAAGTGCCGGAGGGATGGTTGGCATATTCCACCACATTCCGGGCGGCATCGGCGCCCCGGGTGCCCAGGTTCACCGAATACATGGGGGAAGTGCCCGCCCGCTTACACCATTCGCAGAATTCGTGCAGGCCCACCTGGTTGGTTTCCGTGGTGAACCACGCCAGATCCAGCCGCCGGGGCCGTTGATCCCGGGGGCCGATGGAATCTTCCCAGTTAAAGCCGGAGACGAAGTTGCCGCCGGGATAACGCACCACCGGCACGTCCGCCTTTTTCACCATTTCCATGACGTCCTGACGGAACCCCAGCTCATCCGCCGTGGGGTGGCCGGGTTCGTAAATGCCGCCGTAAACCGCGCGACCCAGGTGCTCCAGGAAAGAGCCGTAGATTCTGGGGTCAATTCGGCCAATTTCGTATGCGCGATCCAAAATCATCTTCGCCTGTTTCATGGTATTCCTCCGTTCGTGGTTTTTTTATTCCATTTTCAGACGTTCGTCCCCCGTGCGCCGGTATCCTTCCCGAATCAGCGCCTGATCGGACTCCGTCATGAATTCGTATCCGCCCTGCATCTCCATCAGCCGCACGTAAGGCTCCGGCTCCTCGGGCCGCAGCGCAATGCAGGCCCGCAGCGCCGTCAGCGCCTTGGCCGTGTAGCCGCCGTTGATGTAGGAATTCGCCGCGTAAAGGGCATAGGCATAGCTGTCCTTTTCCCGCTTCAGCGCCTGGGTGAAGTAATATCCCGCGTCGGAATACTCCCCCGCCTCGTAGGCTTCCATGCCCAGATCGCCGTATGCGTTCGCTCGCCAGGCCATGTCCATCCGCGCCAGGGTACGCTGGGCCGAATCCGTGCTGGCCCAAATCAGCATGATAGCCGCCGTCAATAAAAGCAGCAACAGGCCCACAATGCCCCGAATGTGCCGCATGGCAAAGCTGCCGGTCTCCGGGTCCTCCATTTCCCGCCTGCGCCGCGGGGCCGCTTCCCGCTCCCGGGGCGGCAATACCTGGCCCTCCACGGCGAAGAAGTCATCGGGATCCAGCCGCTCCCTGGGTGCTTCCCGGGGCGGAATCAGCGTGCTGGCCCGGCCCTCCCGCTGGCCTCGGGGTTCGTCCTGGGGTTCCGATTCCCGGGGTGCTTCCGGCCGCCGGGGTTCCGGCCGGGCAAAGGGGCTGTTCTCCCCCGGGTCCGGCTGCTCCGTAGCCCCCTCGAAAATGCTTCTGCGGGGGGCGGGCGCAGTTTGCTCCTCCGGCCAGGCCTCTTCCGTAATCCGCCGCCGGTGCTCTCTGCGCCGGAAGAAATCCGTGTCCTCCGACGTATCCGGGGTAATCTCCGGCTTTTCAGGAGGCGTCTCCGGCTGCGTCTGGGTCGGGCGATTCTCCTGCGCTTCCTTTTCAGGCAAAAGTTCGCCGCAAAGCGAGCAAAACAGGCGGATATCCGGATTTTCCCTTCCGCAATTGGGACACCTCATGAAAGCTCCTCCTCCCTCTGGATCCGTCAGGCGGGATCGTCAAAATTCGGCATGGTATCGGCCGTGCGAAGGGCCTCATAGTCCGGGTCTCCGTAAAACTGCCGTTCCGGACCCGGATCGCCCCCCAGGGCCTCGATGGAATTTACGATTTCCTTGTAATCGTAATACCCCAGATCGCTCAATTGAGAAAGCCGCAGCAGCGGTTCAATGAGGGCCTCGTCTCCCAATTTTTCCGCCTGCATGGCGTAATAGCCCCGATGCTCCGGGTCGTTGTACAGCCGCTCTGTCAGGCGCTCCGCCACCCCCGGCGCACCGGGATAGCTGCACAATACGTCCATCAGCGCCATCCGGTCTTCCTCCGGGAATTCGTCGTATCGCTTCAGAACCGCCTGCGCCGTGGCGTAATCCCCTTTTTTCAGAAAGTCTACGGCGATTTCCGCGGCGTCGTCCCGTCCGGAAATCGCGTCGATGCACACCTCCGTCAGGCCCGACGCGTTCATATCGCACAAAAGCCGCAGAGCCGTGGCCCGGCCAGCCGCGTTAGCGCCGGCCGCCGCCGCCTTCAGCGCCGGAGCACAGCCCGGGGTTTCGGCAATGCGTCCGTACAGAGGCTCCGGCACGTTCATGCCCGCCTGAGTATAGTCCGTCAGCTGCTCCACCAGCTCCTCCGGCGTTTTTTCCGCGAAATACTGATCCGGCGTTCGGCCGTCCAGCCATTCGGCGGGGGTTTCCAGCCATTGGCGCATGGTTTCGTTCAGCACGTTTTCCATTTCTTCGTCCTTCACGGGCCCCATTTCCCTCATCTTGCCCGCGGCAAACCGTGCGTATTCTCCGTCAAAATCGATTCGTTTTTTCACACTTCGTCGTCTCCTGCCATTACCTTGCGGAAATATTTGCAGAAATACCGCAGTCGCCGGGGGCTGCAGTCAAACTGCCGGCTCAGCTTCTCAATTTGAGGATTCTGCTTTTTTCTGCGCAGAAAATTCCATGCCAGCATCGCCGCCGCGGTTTCCGTATCCAGCAGCGGGTCGTACCGCAGCTTCCGCATATCCCGGTAGAATTCCCAGGTCAGCGCCAGCATGGGCCCGGGTTCCTGATCGTATTCCCGCTGCAGCACTTCTTCCGCATAATGTACCAGCTGAGTATGCCCCACGCCCATTTTCCGCAAAATCTTGTCCCCATCCGGCGCAAAAAGCATTTTGATCTTCATATAAGGGGGCAAAATGCTGTCCGGATCCAGCCCCATGCTGCGATACATGGCCACCGCGCGAATCCGCATGGCGATGTCGGTATCCTCGCGCATCAGGTATTCCCGCACCCGGCATACTGCCCGGGGGTCGTCCGTGCTGCACAAAAGCATCATGGCGGATTTCTGATAGGGCACCTCGCCCGCGTTCAGGCACCAGTCCACCAATGCGCGGAAGTCCGCGTCCGATTTCCATTTTTCCACTACCTGTTCCACGTCCGCGTCCATCAGCTCCGTCAGATAGGCGTACCGGCGGGCCTTTTCCGCTTCGGGCACCTGATAATCGCCGTTGAAATCCTGCCAGTTTCCCAGCCGATCCTGCTCCGCCAGCTCCAGATAATAAGCGGCGATGGTATCCTCGGGATCGATGCGACGAATCCTGTGCCAATAACCTGCCGCAGCCTGCGCTCCCTGACCTAGGTGCAGGCTCAGCAGCGCCATCATATGCAGAAGCGCCCGATCATAGGGCCGGGTAACCAGCGCGTCCTTGGTCCAATCCCAGGCGCGTTGATACAGCCCGTTTTCAAACAGCGTGCTGATGGTCAGCATCTGCCATTTGTCCTGGGGCCGCATCTCCCGGGTTTCCTGAATCAGCAGTTCCCGGGCCTTATCGTCCGCCCCCGCCATGTGGTATACCTCGGCCGCCACGCAAAGCGTCCGGCCGTCGCCGTCTCGCTGGGGCAGGGCCTGCTCCACCTGGCTGACCGCTTCCTGCAGATTGCCGTCCATGGCCTCCGCCAGACCCAGGAGCGCGCGCGCGTCCGCCTGATCCGGCGCTTTTTCCAGGATCTGCCGAAGGCTGCGCCGGGCCAGCCCCACGTCTCCCGCGTACAGACGCAGACACGCCTTTTCCACCGCCGCCTGAATGTGCCGGACCCGCCGGGGCCTGATCCGCATGGCTTCAAGCAGATCGATCTGATCCCGAAGCTGTCGGCCGGCCTCTTCCATGCCGGTGGCGTGGTAAATGCATTCGTTCAAAAGCTTCTGGGCCGTTTGGGTGTCACCCTGGGCCAGCTGATTCATGGCCATGCCGTAAAAGCACCGGCCCCGGTTGTCCGGATCGTAAATCAGCGTCAGCCATTCCCGGTTGGACCGTTCCGGGCAGCCCACCTCCGTGAGAAGCTGCGCCAGCTCCATCCGATATTCATCGTTGTCCGGCTGGGCCTCCACCGCCTTGCGCATCAGTTCCAGCGCGTCGATGAGATGGTTGTCCTTTTGATTTTTGAGCGCCCGCTGACGCAGAAAGTCTGCGTCTCGCTCAAAGGGTACCACGTTGGGCTTTTCGCTCATCTTTCCTCCCCGGTTGCCTGATGAAGCAACGCCTGAAGTTCCGCTTCCGTAAACTCATACCGCTTGTTGCAGAAATGGCAATCTACCTGAGCGCCGTGCTGGGTGGCGATCATATCCTCCAGCTCCTCCCGGCCCAGGGTAATCAGCATTCGCTCGATGCGCTCCCTGGAGCAGTTGCATTTGAAAACCGGCTGACTTTCGCCCAGAATCTCCGGCTGCAGATGCACCAGCAGTTGTTCCAGCGCCCCCTTCAAATGATACTCCTTCATGGTGGCGGAAATGTCCGCAAACATAGGCGCGCTCATTTCCACGGAGCGAATGGCGGCCTCGCTGGCCCCGGGGAGCATCTGAATGATCAGTCCGCCGGCGGCCTCCACCTTGTCGCCCACCAGTACGCCCAGGGACACCAGGGAAGGCACCTGTTCCGACGCGGTAAAATACATGGCGAAATCCTCGGCGATTTCTCCGGAAACCAGGTTGGTCTGGCCCACGTAAGGGTCACGCAGTCCCAGATCCTTCACCACCGTCAGCTTTCCGGCCTTGCCCACTGCGTCGCCCACAGGCAGCTTTTTCGTGGTCCGGGGCAAATCCACCCCGGGATTGTCCACATAGCCCTTCACGCTGCCGTCCGCGTGACCCACCGTTACCACCGAACCAATGGGCCCGCCGCCTTTGATGGTCACGGAAACGGATTCTTTCTCCCCCTTGAGCATGGCGCCCATCATGGCCGTGCAGGTCAGCGTGCGCCCCAGGGCGGCGGTGGCGATGCGGGAAAGGCCGTGCAGCCGCCGCGCCGTTTCCACCAATTGAGTGCTCTCGATCAAAAACGCCCGGGCCTGTCCCTCCAGCAGGGAAAGCCGCAGCATGCCGTCTGTGTTCATAATATCCATTTTCTCATGCTCCCTTCAAATGCGCCGGGCGGTCAGGTGCATCCGCATTTCCTCCGCCCCGGGCGCTTCAAACGTGCGGTCGCCATAGACGCGCACATCCTCAAATCCGTTTTTCGTCAGCGCCCGGGTCAGTTCCTCCCCGTCAAAATAGCGCTGCACATGCTTTTCCTCGAATCGCCGGTAGAGGTCGCCCTCCTGGCGCAGGAAAAACGTCAAATCCATTTCCACCGTGCGATTTTCCGGCTTCAGGCGGTTGCTCCATAAATACGCCACTTCGTCCCGCTCTTCCCCGAAAAATCCGTTGCCGATGACCTTCTCCAGTTTGTGCCGGGTGGATACGTCAAAGGCCAGCACGCCGCCGCTTTTGAGGTTTTTCGCCGCCGAACGCAGAAATTTTTCCAAATCCCCCGGCGAGGCCAGATAATTCACTCCGTCGCAGGCGCACACAATGGCGTCCACCGGCCGCGGCAGGGTAAGCGCCGTCATGTTCTGGCGCACAAAGGCGATTTTCTGCGCCTGTCGCCGGGCCTTGACGGCGGCCTCCTCCAGCATTTCCTCCGAAAGATCTACCCCCGTCACCTGAATCCCCCGCCGGGCGAATTCCACGCTCATGGAACCCGTGCCGCAGGCGCAGTCGCACATGCGCCGGGGCTTGCAGCCCGCCTTTTCCAACAGCCGCAGATAGTATTCTGCCCATCCGGGATATTCAAAATCGTCCATCAGGCGGTCGTACACCGCCGCAAATTTTCCGTAGCTTTCCATCTTTTCCTCGAATTACAAATTTCCATTGTTATTATAGCATACCGCCGTGCACATTGCAACGAAACTCCCCCGACCGCGTAACGCAAAATCAACCCCGGCGCAATGCCCCTTCCCCCGGGATATGGTAGCATGTTCCCGTAAAAAGGAGATGCTGCTTATGAAATTCGACGCGGTGATTTTTGATCTGGACGGCACGCTGCTCAACACCCTGGGCGATCTGCGCAACGCCGTCAATCATGCGCTTTCCACCTTCGGCCTTCCGCCCCGCACCCTTGAGGAGGTACGCGCCTTCGTGGGCAACGGCGTCGCCAACCTGATTCGTCGCGCCATGCCCGCCGGTTCCTCCGAGGAAACCCTCGCTCAGGCGCTGGCGGCCTTCCGCGCCTATTACAACGCCCACCTGAACGTGGAAACCGTCCCCTATCCCGGCGTAATTTCCATGCTGAAAGATTTGAAGGCCGCCGGCCTTCCCGTGATGGTCAATTCCAACAAATACGACGCCGCTCTTCAGGAATTGGTAAAGTGCCATTTCCCGAACCTGTATTTCCGGGCCGCCGGCGAAAGTGACGCCTGTCCCCGCAAGCCCGACCCCACCGCCGCCCTGACCCTGGCCCGGGCCGCCGGTGCGGCTCCTGAGAAAACCCTCTACGTGGGCGACAGCGCCGTGGACGTAAACACCGCCCGAAACGCTGGCATGTCCTGCGCCTGGGTCTCCTGGGGCTTCCGCAGCCGGGAAGACATGGCGTCCGACTTGCCCGAGGCCGCCTTCGATACCACCCAGGCCCTCGCCGATTACATCCTGGGCCGCTGATTATCCCCATGCAGAAAAGCGTTTCCCTTTCAATAGCCAATCGAAAGGGAAACGCTTTCGTCATATGCTTTATAAGAAAACAGCCTGTGCTCCTTTCCACCGCAATTCCCGCAATCAAAAACAAACCGCAAAGAAGCGTACTTTCATAGTGTGGTAAATGCCCAACACCGCAATAGAGTTTGTTGCAAAAGGCCAATCAACGGGCGCAAAGAGGATGGGTCGAAAGACTGACAGCCGCGGCCGTCGTGGTGTTGGAAAGGGTGATTGCGATCCGCTTCACCGTGCAGCCGGAAAAATTCATGGCTCATGGCTCTGATATCCTCTTCGGCTAAAAAATCATAAATACTTTCCGGTAATGCTGTTTTCGTCGTTTCGAATCTCTTTGGGCGTTCCCCGCGCCACGATTCGTCCCCCCGCTTCGCCGCCGCCAGGCCCCATGTCGATCACATAGTCCGCGTTGCGGATCACGTCGAGGTCGTGTTCGATGACCACGACCGTAGCGCCGTTGTCCAGAAGCGCCTGAAAAACGCCCAGCAGCACCTGCACATCCAGCGGGTGCAGGCCGATGGACGGCTCGTCAAACACGAACACGGAATCCTCCTGGGTCTTGCCGATTTCGCTGGCCAGCTTCAGCCGCTGCGCCTCCCCGCCGGAAAGACTGGGGGTTTCCTCGCCCAGGGTCAGATACCCCAGGCCGAGCTGCTTCAGAACGTTCAGCCGCTGACAGACGGTTTTCATCTCCCGGCAGAAATCGATGGCGGAATTCACGTCCATATCCATCAGTTCCGGCAGAGAAACGCGCCGTCCCGCCCGGTTCATCAGCTTCACATCATAGGCGGCGCGGGCATACCGGGATCCGCGGCAGTCCGGGCAGGGAATGTTCACATCCGGCAGGAACTGCACATCCAGACTGACCACCCCCGTTCCGTCGCAGCCGGGGCAGCGTAAAGCGCCAGTGTTGTAGGAAAAATCGCTGGCCTTATAGCCGCGCTCTTTCGCATCAGGAGATTTGGCGTAAAGCTTTCGCAGTTCGTCATGCACGCCCGCGTAGGTTGCCACCGTGGAACGGACGTTGATGCCGATGGGCGCTGCGTCGATGAGTTTGATGTGCCCAATGCCCTCGGCGGCAATTGCGCGGATGTGCCCCGGCAGCCCGCCGCCGGTTATCCGCGCCTCCAGCGCCGGGACAAGGCTTTCCAGCACCAGGGTGGTCTTGCCGGAGCCGGACACACCGGTGACAACCGTAAGCCGGCCTTTGGGAATGTCCACCTCCAGCGGCTTGACCGTATGAATCTGGGAAGTCGCCAGGTGAATGGCGCCCTTTGCAAACAACGCTTCCCCGGGGGCGCAGCTTCGCAATTTTGTCTCGGCTTTGCCGGAAAGAAACGGCCCAATCTGCGACGAGGGATTTTTTTCAATGTCCGGAATGGTTCCCTGGGCGATTACAGAACCGCCCTTTGCGCCCGCCTCCGGCCCCATCTCGATGATCCAGTCCGCCTCTTTCAAAATCTGCGTGTCGTGATCCACTAAAATGACGGAGTTGCCGTCGGCCACAAGATCGCGCATCACGCCGGTAAGTCCCACGATATTGGAAGGGTGCAGGCCGATGGACGGTTCGTCCAGCACATACAGCACGCCTGTCGTGCGGTTGCGGACGGCCCGGGCCAGCTGCATCCGCTGGCGCTCGCCGGTGGAAAGGGTGGCCGCCGATCGGTCAAGGGCCAGATAGCCCAGCCCCAGGTCCATCAGCCGCCTGGCGGTGTCGAGAAAAGCTTCGCAGATGCGCTCCGCCATGGGGCGCATTTCCTCCGGCAGACTGCCGGGAACGCCCCGTACCCACGCCACCAGTTCGGAAAGGGCCATGGTGCAGGCCTTATCCAGGGAAATGCCCCGCAGCTTCGGGGCGCGGGCGGCGGCGGACAGCCGCGTACCCTGGCAATCCGGGCAAATCTCCTCCTTCAGAAACTTTTCCACCCGTTTCATGCCCTTTTCGTCCTTCACCTTGGCCAGGGCGTTTTCCACGGTGTAGACGGCGTTATAATAGGTAAAATCCAGTTCCCCCGCCTGATTGGAGTTTTTCGCTTTGTAGAAAATGTGTTTTTTCTCGGCGGGGCCGTGATAGACGATCTCCTTTTCCTGCTCGGTCAGGTCGCAAAACGGCACGTCGGTGCGCACGCCCATGGCGCGGCACACATCCACCATCAACGACCACATCAGGCTGTTCCAGGGAGCGACCGCGCCCTGGTCGATGGTCAGGGAATCATCCGGCACCAGCGTGTCCAGATCAACGGTGCGGACGCTGCCCGTGCCGCCGCAGGTTTTGCACGCGCCCTGGGAATTAAATGCCAGCTCCTCGGCGGAGGGCGCGTAAAAACGCGCGCCGCATTCCGGGCAGACCAGCTCCTTTCCGGCGGCGACGGACAGCGACGGAGAAAGAAAATGCCCTTTGGGGCAGCGATGGCTGGCAAGCCGGGAATACATCAGCCGCAAACTGTTCAGCAGCTCCGTTCCCGTTCCGAAGGTGCTGCGAATGCCCGGCACCCCGGGCCGCTGATGCAGCGCCAGCGCCGCGGGAACGTACAGCGCCTCCTCCACGCTGGCTTTGGCCGCCTGAGTCATCCGGCGGCGGGTGTAGGTGGAAAGCGCCTCCAGATAGCGGCGAGAGCCCTCGGCGTACAACACGCCCAGCGCCAGCGACGATTTGCCGGAGCCGGACACCCCCGCAATGCCGACGATTTCCCCCAAGGGAATTTCTACGTCTATATTTTTCAGGTTGTGCACCTTCGCCCCGCGAATCAGCATCTTATCGATCATTATGTCTGCTCCAAATCAAAGTTTCATTCTCTCATTGGGGAACAATCTGTTTTTCCGCTTTTAATATAATAAAATCGCTGAAGAAAATCAAGGGCTTCGGCGAAAATCTGAAGACGCTTTCCCATGAATGAAATCGCCGACTCACCGGCGTGCATGCTCAGATAGACCTTCCCGGCGCCGCGGAACGCTTCCGGACATGCGCCCAGATTAAGGCTCGTTTCTGAAACGCATCGTCTCGATAAAAGCGATAGTCTTACCGCGGAGATGTGCAGGCGATTGATGACGCCCTCCACTGCCATGTCGCAGGCAAGGTTCCACAGATCCTGCTGTACCGTGGGCGAAGCATCGAAATGCCGAAGGGCACAGCCCAGGGGCAGTTACGCAGGCCGCTGGCCACTCCAAACGGCTGATAGCAGTGTCCCATAAAGCGAAGATGAAGGACCAGCGTATTTCGACTGAGCTGCAATACGGAACGAACCCGTTCAGAAAAATCTTTTGTCATAACCAGCCTGTGTTCGTTGAGGATATCTCCTTTTCCGCTTCACAGATCAAGTCATTTGCGCCCCCGTTCATGGCCGGAAACCCCACGCCGCCTCAAAAAAAACACCCATTTTATTTTTGTTTCAGTAAATATTATACGACAGGTATAACGGCACAATAAAGCAAAGTCGTTGACAACATTACGCCATTTATATTAAAATAAGCGCAGTGTCATTTTGATGCAGAACATCCGGCGTCACAGCGCCCTACGGTGACGAAAGAATATGTGTTGCTTCACCAGAAAATCCCGTGCATGAGGAGAATGTTGATATGAGCAGAAAAAAATCTCAAATGCGGAGCAGATTGGAAAACTTCGGCTATGCGCTGCAGTTGACCCGGCGGTTTTATCCGCAAAAACTGATTTGCACCATCGTGCTGACGGTGCTCAAAGGGGTCATCAGCTTTTTTTCGCTGCAGTATATGCTGCGCTATGTCATCAACGGTGCAACAAACGGGGTGCCCTTCCGCTCGCTGATCGCGTTTATGTTGCTGATGCTGGGGGCAAACATCCTGTTCAAGTGCATTGACGCGGCGTATTCGACGCTGGTGAATCCGCTGATTTCCCGCCTGAGCGAGGCGAAGCTTGAGAAGCAGATCATGAACAAGCTGCTTGGAATCGACCTTGCCAATTATGAGGATCCCGAAGCATACGACCTTGCCATGCGGGCGGCGTCCATGGGGCAGGCGTCCGTGGATGGTGTTCTGGAAGTGGTGGGCGAAATGCTGGCGGCGCTGGTGCAGCTGGCGCTGTCCGTATTCCTCATCATTGAGATCGATCCGTGGCTGCTCATCTTCCCCGTCATCCCGCTGCTGCTCAACCCGCTCAATCTTAAAATTGACCGGCTCTATATCGAAATGATGCGCAAACAGCAGGGCGTTACCCGGAAAAAGGATTACGTGAGCCGTACTTTTTACCAGAAGGAATACGCCTGCGACATGCGCATGACCAGCATGCCCCGGGTCATGCTGCGGGAATTCCAAAGCGCCGTTGAACGCTGTCAAAAGCTGCGGGTCGTCTATGGCCGAAAGCTGGCTTCGCTGTTCTTTGTTCTGGCGTTTATCACCAACGCATCGGTTCTGCTGGCGATGATCTACGCAGTGTATCATACGCTGGTCTCTCATACGATGCTGCTTGGCGACTGCCTTATCGTGCTTAACATGTTTGGCGACGTGGCTGATAACATTCAGAACATGGCGAGAATGTTCAGCTGGATCGACGAGACGGCACTGCATGTTGAGGATTATCGTTCGTTTATAGAAAAACAACAGACGATCGTTGCCCAGGGTACGCCCAAACCGGTTCCGGCCCTTGCCGACATTCATGTGTCAGACGCCTGCTTTGCCTATGACGGAGCCAAAGCCAACGTCATTGACGATATGAATCTGGACATACGCAAGGGAGAAAAAATCGCCCTGGTGGGCGAGAACGGCGCGGGCAAAACCACGCTGGTCAAGCTCCTTCTGCGGCTTTACGATGTGCAGGCCGGCAGCGTGAATGTGGGTGGAACGAATATCCGGCGATATGACCCCCGACAATACAGGGAACGCTTCGCCGTCGTATTGCAGGAACACCCGCTGCTGGCGGTATCCATTGCCGACAATGTGCTGGGCAGGCGCTGCACGCCCGACGACGCGCTCCGTGTGCAAGATGCCCTTGAAAAGGTGGGGCTGTGGGAAGCGGTCCGTCAACTGCCCCGGGGAATCGACACGCCGCTTACCCGCGAATTTTCCGCGGACGGAGCAAACTTCTCCGTGGGCCAGCAGCAGCTTTTGTCCATCGCCGGCATCTACGCCAGGGATTGCGACGTCATCGTTTTGGACGAACCCTCCAGTGCGCTGGACCCCATCGCGGAACGGGATATGTACGAAACGATGCTGAAGGCATGTCAGGGAAAAACCGTGATATTCATAACGCATCGCCTCTCCAGCGTGCAGGATGCGGACAGAATCCTCCTGTGCGAGCATGGCGCGATCCTGGAGGAAGGCACGCACGCACAGCTTATGGCGCGAAATGGGAAATACGCACACATGTTCAGCGCACAGGCGGCGGCATACAGATTGTAAGGAGGGCATTACATTGAAAAAACGCATGGCCGGCATAGCGCATACGCTGCAAAGCAATCTCTATTCCCTTGTTTTCTGCTGGCGCAATGCCAAAGGGCTTTTCTTTGCGAATTTATTTGACATTCTGTTCGGCGGTCTTTTTGACCCCGTATACCTGCTCGTTACCGCGGCGCTGTTTCATGAGCTGGAGATACAGGGGGCGTTTATCGACGCGCTGAAGGTGATCGGCATCATGGCGGCCATGCTGGCGGTGCGCATCGCCTGGTCGCAGCTGTACAATACGGTGCTGAAGCCCCTGCTCAGCGAAAAGCTGCAGGCAAAGGTACAGAAGCAGCTGTTTGACAAGTCTGTCCAGATGGAGCTTGAGCGCTATGACGATCCGGAATTCTACGATAGTTTCATCATGGCCATGGGCAATACGGGCAGCTTCGCCATGGGCGCGATGAGCAATCTTTCCGCCGTCATCAAATTCACGTTTACCATTATCGCAATGGTGGGTGTGTTGTCGTACGTTGATGTGACGGCCATGCTGATTATCGTCGCAAGTACGGTGCTGTCTGCGGTGTTTACCTCCCGCATTCGGAAAATCTCCTTCGAACGGGAACAGGCGCTGATTCCCACTTCCAAGCGCGCCTCCTACATAAGCCGTGTTTTTCGGCTCAGAGAGCACGCGGCGCTGCTGCGGCTGAGCGGCATGGGCAAAGTACTGACGGACGACTACGATGACAATATGCGCCAGGCCGCTGAGGTAGAAAAGAAGTATGGCAAGCGCAAGTTCCTATGGAGCATGCTCTCGGGCCTCAACGGCGACAGCGTATATATGTCCGTAATCATTCTGGTGCTTTATCGGGTAATTGTTGTAGGCAGTGTGGCGCTTTCACAATTTGTCATCGTGGTCAGCGCCAACTGGCGCTTCCGTGAAGCATTGGAGGAATTCGTCGGCGCGGTATCCAGTTTGCCGGAACAGAGCATGCATATGGACAAAGTGCGCATGTTTATTCACTATCAGCCCGCCACGCCTGCCGGGAAGGCGGTACCGCCGCAGTTCGAGAACTTTGAAATGCGCAACGTATCCTTTGGTTATGGCGATGGCGAAGATGTGCTCAAGGACGTGTCCTTCCGCTTCCAGCGGGGAGAGAAAACCGCGCTTGTCGGCGAAAATGGTGCGGGCAAGAGTACGCTGATCAAGCTCATGCTGGGACTTTATACCCCCAGGAGCGGCGCAGTGCTGTACAATGGGGTGGATATACGGGAATTTGACCCCAGGCTGTACAGAGAGCGTTTCGGCGTTGTATTCCAGGATTATGCCGTTTATGCACAGTCGGTCTACGACAATGTCGCCTGCGGGGCGGCAGGAGAAGAAGCCCGATTGCATTTTGCCCAGGCGATTGAATTTGCCGATCTGCGCAGCAAGGTCGAAGGCCTTGCGCATGGGGCGGACACTGTGCTCTCGCGGGAATTTGACGACGAGGGCGTGAACCTGTCCGGCGGCGAACAGCAGAAGGTGGCCATCGCCCGGGCGCGGTTCAAACAGGCGGATATTATGGTAATGGATGAACCCTCCAGCGCACTGGATCCGCTGGCCGAAGCCCGAATCAAGGGCCATGTATTTGAGGGCGACAAAGACCAGACGGTCTTTATCATCTCCCATCGCCTTTCTACCACCCGCGACGCCAGCAGAATCCTCGTGCTTGCGAATGGGCGCATCATCGAAAGCGGCGTTCACGACGAGCTCATGAAGATAGACGGCCGTTATGCCGAGGCATTCCTTGCACAGGCGAAACGGTACAAAAGCCCGGCAATCGGCACAGAGGCGTGAGCTTGGGGTTTATCCGCGAAAGCATTGTGACAGAACATCCATTCAGGCCGCACTCCCCATCGACACATGGGGCGTGCGGCCTGAAGTTTTTGAAAGGAAGCCGGAAAAGGGATAAGGCACATTGTCGCCGACGCCGGTTAACGCGAGACTCTGCCACGTCACCGGCACGCAGTGGGGCGTGAAATACTGCATGCATATGAAATCGCCGGAATTGATGGATTTGCAAAAGCACGTAGTGGAAGACGTATACTGGCGAAGATAGCAAACCAACGTTCGAAATATTGTCCCTGATTTTTCAGATGATGTATATTCTTACAACATTGATGAGGAATGTGACTCATCCAATATAAAGATGATAACACCGCCTTTATCCGGAAACGTCCCATTAAGGATTTCCATACCGGTACGCAGCTGATCATACATGAATCGCAAAAGTCATTTTTCTTTCGTTTCGCTGCGCTCTGAGTCCCCGCACGAAAACCTATCTGGCCAATTTTATTCGAGAGAGCAGGAAGTATCCCATCGAATTGCCTATACCGTCTCGCAGATTTCTTCGTCCTGATACAGCTCCGTCTGTGCGTCCCATAGCTGGCGATAGCAACCCTCCTCGTCCTGATACAACTTCGCATGGTCGCCGCGCTGCACGAGTCTGCCCTGGTCCAACACCAGAATTTCATCGCAGAAACGGCAGGAAGAAAGCCGGTGGGAAACATAAATCGCCATGCCTTCGCCTGCCAACGCGTCCATGCGCTGGTACAGTTCCATTTCCGCAATCGGATCGAGGGCGCTGGTGGGCTCGTCGAGGATGGTTACCGGTGCGCGGTGATAGAAAGCCCTCGCCAAAGCAATGCGCTGGCGCTCGCCGCCTGAATAGTCCACGCCGTCCTCGCGAGTCCCCTTGCCGATGACGCTGTCGACGGAAACGCCGTCCAGCCATACCTTCTGCAGGCTCTCTTCGGCGCGAGCGCGGTCGAAATCCACTGCGCCGCCGATATTTTCGCCCACCGACAGGTCGAACAGAGTAAAATCCTGGAATACGGTGCGGAATTGTCGCCAATAATCCGCCTTGCGAATCGACTGTATGTCCACGCCGTTTACCAGAATTCGACCGGATGTGGGCGTATACAGTCCTGTGATCAACTTAATTAGCGTGCTCTTTCCGCCGCCATTGCGGCCCACAATGGCCGTGCGTCGATTCCACGGAAACGTATGTGAAAAATTCACCAGCGCGTCCCTGTCGCCATTGGGGTAACGGAAGCTGACGTTTTCAAAGGTAATTTCCAGCGGCGGCTGCGGCGCGGCATCGCCTGCCTGGCTGTCCTCTCCCAGCTCCATAAAATCCCTGTAGGGACTGATGCGGGTCTCCGTATGAGATTTCAATTCATGGAGCGTGCGGTTCAGCTCGCCGCAGCTGGCGCACATCTGGCGGATGGCTCCGACGGCCTGCACCACGCCGCCAATGGGCATCTTCCCCAGCAATACGCGCGTGCCTACCATCAGATATGCCCAGACCTCTACGCCTATGGAAGCCAGCGTCATAATGACTCCGTTTGTCGCCTGCGCCCGGGCCAGTCGATCCAGCACCGGCGGCCCCTGAATCAGCGCATCCAGTTCCTGGTTGATCAGCCGTTGCTGCCGGGCGATTTTGATATCGGGAAGGCTCTGGGGGATGTATTCGTCCATATAGTAAACCGCCAGCCCGTTCACCCGCGGCAAAACCTCCATCGCGCGCTTCAACTGGCGGCTGAGCCAGCGATTAGACAGCCCCGAGGAGCAGAGATTCAGCGCAAACAGGCCGAGAAATACCGCCAGTGCCCAGGGCGAACAGAAAAACACCGCCAGCGCGTCGGATTGCGCCGTCTGTACCGGCAGCAGCAGATCCAGCGCCAGATAGATGGCCAGACCAACAGAAAAAATCGCGCCCACCAGCGTCGTCAACGTATGCTCCAGCCACGTCAGGCCGCCGCCAAATGCACCCAATACATGATGGATGCGCTGTCGCTGCTCCGTAACGGCCGCGTCCTGCGTACTGGCAAAGGGAATATGCATGCCCTTTTGCCCCAGCTGCAATTCCAGCGCGTTGTTCAGCGCCTGAGTTCGCAGCTTCGCCGCGTTTTGCAACGCCGTGCTGATCAGCCGCAGGACAGGATTAATCACCGCTAGAACCAGTGCCAGCGTCAGCGCATCCTGCCAGCGCTGACGGAGAAGCATATCGATCAGCCGCGCGGAAAGGAACAGATTCAAAAGCGTCTGGAGTCGCAGGCATACCTCGCCCAGAATGGCGCACAGATACAAGCCCCGGGAAAGTCGCCGGGTCATTTTAATTCCCCACAGCATCGACTTCAACATGCGCAGCCTCCTCGTTCTCATAATACTGACTTTGAATTTGGTAGAGTTGTGCATAGCGACCGTTCAATTGCATCAGCTCTGCATGGGTGCCATGCTCCAGAATCTTTCCGTCCTCAACCAGCACAATGGTATCGCAAAAAGAGGTGCTTGCCAGGCGATGGGAGACGAAAAAGATCGTGGCTTCCGGCGCCATATTCAAATAATTGAGATACATCTGCCGCTCCGCGATGGGGTCCAACTGAGCCGTGGGTTCATCCAGCACCAGGTAAGCGGCGTTTCCATACAGCGCTCTGGCCAGAAAGAGCTTTTGCTTTTCGCCGCCGGACAGATTTACACCATTCGGAGAAAGCTGCGCCATCAGCCGCGTTTGCACGCCTTCGCGCAGGTTCCGAACAAAGTCCAGCAACCCCGCCCGCTCCAGACTCGCCTCTACACGCTGCAGATCCGTCTCCGCCAGAGGCAGACAGGATACGTTTTCCGCGATGGTCACCGGCAGCAGCGCAGAATCCTGCCAGATGGCGGCCAGGGACGCCTGATAGTCCTCCAGCGTCTCGCCGTCCAGCGGGGCTTCGCCTACGAAAATTTTCCCTTCCGTTGGGGTGAGCAAACCGCACATCAGCTTTAACAGCGTCGTCTTGCCCGCGCCGTTCAGACCCACAATGGCCACCTTTTCCCCCGGACGCACCGTCAAAGACGCCGAATCGAGGATCTTCCGGGACGAATCCCCGTAGGAAAAGCTTACTTTCTCAAACCGAAGCGGTTTGGGCAGGGCGGCTTCGCCCACCCGCGGCCGCACGTCCTGCTCCGGCTTTCGATCAATGAAAGTCCGAATGTCCATCCATTCCAGCGCCGAGGCATGCAGCATATTGCCGGATTGGGCGATACCCTGAATCCAGCCGGCAAACGTGGCAATCAGTCCCACATATAACACGAATTCCGCCACGGTAATCTGCCCCCGGCCCATCAGATAGATCAGATAAGCATAGGCCGCGCCGTCCCGCGCCAGCAGCACCAGCAGGTCTATCCAGGAGGCACGGAAGGTATAGCCGTTTATGCGCCGCTCGTTTTTGAGATCGCGTCCTGCGGCGGCGCGAAACCGTGCGCACAGCCAGTCTGCCAACGAATAGATACGTATATCGCCCGCACCGGAAAAATCACGCAGAATCCGCTGCAGGTAGCGCAGCTCCCTGTCGTCGGCCAGCTTGCCTTCCCGAACCTCGCGGGTTTTGCGGATAGCCCAGCGCTGTGCACCCCAGTTGAGCGCGCAGCCTGCCGTCAGCAGAACTGCTACCAGGGGATGCAGCTGGCTCAGCGTGACGACATATACCAGAAAGCCTGCCAACCCGGTGCAGAAATCCTTCAACGTGGCAAGCAGCTTCATTGCCGCCGTGGAGTTATTGGCCACGGCGTTCTTTGCCCGCTGCTCCTGGTCGCGGCAGGCCGTCGTCTGCCAGTCGGCATAGGGCAGGTTCATTGCCGCCTGACTGATGCGTGCGCCGTAACGAAAGGTCAACAGCAAATCGCTTCCGTTTATCGTTGCGTCCGAATATTTCTGGGTGAGCTTTACGGCCACCCATAGCCCGCAATACGCAACAATAACGGAAAACAGCGCGTGCCCGGTGGAATTCGTCGTCAACCGGTCGATCAGTACTGCAGGGAAAAATGCCGCCAGATAGGAATCCGCCACCGTGGTCAGCACCGCCAGCAGAAGCCACACAGCAAGACTTCGCCGCCAGCGCAGCATATCTCGAAGCGCCCACAAGAGATTGTGCAAAAGAAAACCTCCCTTTTCAATAAGCTTACGCCAAAGTAACCCGGCAGTGCTAGTCGTTTTCGCAAAACACTTGCTTCTCAATTATTAGCACTATATCACACATTTAATTACATTGTCAACATATTTAAGGCTGAATTGAGTCATTTATTATAGTATCGCAATAGAAGTAAGATCAACATGGTAAATATTTTATAGTTTTTTTATGTACCAGACGCAAGCTTACAAATATAAGCAATCAATATTATAACAATTATAACAGAAAAGCGTCGCCTGGGGATCACTCCCAAGACGACGTTTTTCTGTTGTGGATCAGAGCGAACTCTTAGGTGTTCGTCCAATACCTGTTTGGTGGAGGTGTGGGGAGTCGAACCCCAGTCCGAAAACCGGACCACAGGACTTTCTCCGTGCGCATTCTACGTTTTAACATTCCCTCTGCCGCGCCGCCGTAGAAGGCGTTGCGGTTTCAGTAGCTTCATAAAGTCCCGTCCGCCGCAAAGCTTAAGCGGACTGGTTCCCTGCTTTTATGACGCCGATGGCCTACGCCGCAGGAGGCTTAGGGTCGACGATCGCGGATTAAGCCGCGAAAGCTACGTTTTCGTAGTTGTCAGTTCATTTTAAGTTCCCGTTTTTGAGGCGGTGCAGGGCCGCCGCACGCTTATCCTGCCTTCCGTGTCCCCGTCGAAACCAGTACACCCCCATGTTGAAATTCGCCGCCGGCGGATCATTCCCGGCCGGCAAAGGAGCGCTCGATATCCCGCTGCGCGTCGCGCTTGGCCATGTCGTCCCGCTTGTCGTAGAGCTTTTTGCCCTTGCACAGGCCGATTTCCGCCTTCACGCGGCCGTCCTTCAGATAGACGTTCAGGGGAACGATCGCCAGGCCCTTCTGCATCACGCTGGCCTGCAGCTTGCGGATTTCCGCCTTGTGCATCAGCATGCGCTTAGGGCGAATGGGATCCGTGTTGGAAAAGCTGCCCTTCTCATAGGGACTGATGTGCATGCCATACACCCAAAGTTCGCCGTCCTTCACCGTGCCATAGCAATCCTTCAGATTGCACTGGCCCAGGCGAATGGACTTCACTTCCGTCCCCTTGAGCTCGATGCCCGCTTCCCAGGTTTCCAGGACGAAATAATCGTGCCGGGCGCGCTTGTTCTGCGCAACAATCTTCGTTCCCGTCTGCTTTGGCACGATGCTTTCCCCCTTTCGCTCCTTCTGCATCTGCTATTATACCACGTTCCCCTGCGTCTGTAAAGCATACTGCCAGGCGAATTCCCCAGAAAGCCCGGCCCGGGTAAGCGCCGTTTGGATTCATTTTTCCAGCAGGCGGAATTCGTCGCCCATCAGTTCCACCAGTTCGGCATGGCTTTTTTTCAGCCGCGCCCAGGTGCTGTCCGCCATGCCCGAGGGCGGCGTCTCCAGATATTCCCCGGAGCACAGCGCCTGAATGCAGTTTTCCTGTCGCCAGCAATAGATGGGCACATAGCCCACGTCTTCCACCGCGTAGCTGCCGTCCGGCTGTTCCACAATGGTGAAATCCACGATCACGCCCGAATCCGTGTATTGAATCTTCATGTTGGAAATGAAGTTGCCCATGGACCAGACCACCAGCGTGCGCCGGGCGCCCTGGGGCGTGTCCACCTCCAGCCATTCCATGGGCTGCACCATGTGAGGATGGCTGCCCAGAATCACGTCTACGCCGGCTTCCGCCATTTTCAGGGCTGTCTGGCGCACATCCGCGTCCGGCCTGCGCTGATATTCCGTACCCCAATGGGGCAGACAGACGATGAATTCCGCCCCTGCCGCCCGCAGCGCCTCCACGTCCGCCGCGAAATCCGCATCCTTCAGATAGGAAATCCCGTATTCCGTAGCGCCCGCGTCGCAGTAGCGTTCCATGCCGTTGGTGTGGGCCGTGTAGCACAGAAAGCCGATTTTTACGCCGTTTACCTCCACCGCCACCGGTGTGGCGGCCTCTTTCGGGGTGCGATACGCGCCGCCATGATCGAAGCCCCACTGATCCACCCGCTCCACCGTGGTGAGCATGCCTTCAAAATACCGGTCCAGCATGTGGTTATTGGCCAGGGTCAGAAAATCCACCCCCGCCGCCCGAATGGTATCCAGCAGGCTCTCCGGGGCGTTAAACCGGGGATAGCCGGAATAGGGCTGGTTTCCGTATAGGCCTATCGTGGTTTCCAGGTTGGCAATGGTGTAATCCGCATCGGAAAGGGAATCCTTTACCAGCGCATATTGGGGGTCAAAATCATAGGCTCCCCCCTCCCGCCAGGCGAGATCCAGCTGTCGCTGATGCATCATCAGATCCCCCACCGCCCGAATATGCACGCTTTTTCGGGCGACGTCCGCCACCTGGGGCATGTGCGCTTCCGCCAGAGCCGGGGAAAGGGTGCTGACCAGCAGCGCCGCCAGCAGAAGCAGCGCCGCCCAAATCCTATTATGCCTCGTCTTCATGCTTAAAATCGTGAATTTCCACAAAAGTAGGCTCAATCTCCAGGGCAGGCAGGAATTTCCCGAAGAAATCCTCCCCGCTCATGGCCAGCGACATGGTGTTGATGCAGGGATGGAACCCCAGCCGAGGAACCTGCCGCAGGGCGGAATCCACCGCCAGATGCACCTTTTTCTCCTCGTCGAACAACAGGCCCATGGGGGAAATCGCCCCGGGCAGGGTCTGCAGATATTCATACAGCTTTTCGGAAGGGCCGAAGCTCAGCCGGGAGACGCCCAGCTGCTTGGAAATGTCCGCCGTGCGATACACCGCATCGGGCCGCACCAGCAAAAGATGGAAGCTGCTCTGATTCCGGGGGCAGAGAAACAGATTCTTGGGAATCACGGCGTTCAGCGCCTCCGCCGGGGCAAAACAGTCCTCGATGGTCTCCACCGGAGGATGCTCCACGTACTGATAGCCAATGCCCATGGCCGAAATCAGTTCAAATACCTCCCGGGCAACCGGATTCATCATGCTTCTTCTCCTCCGTTTCTGGGCTTTCCCTGTCTGAGATCCGCGCCGGCCATGCGCACCGTCACGCACCTGCTTCTGTCCAGCAGGCGGGAAGCCACCCGCTCGCCATAGCGCTCCTTTAATTCGGCCGGGGAAAGGTTCGTGGCGATCAGCGTCGCCCGGCCGGCGGCGCAGCGCTCGTTCAGCAGCGTAAACAGATATTCCACGGTAATGTTGCGCAGCATGGGCTCCGTACCCAGATCGTCGATTACCAGAATCGGCGTCTGAATCAGCTCCTCAAAGCCCTGGGCCTCTTCCTGTGCGCCGATATGTTTCTGGCGCATGGTCTCGTGCATCCGATAGGCAGTAATGCGCACGCCGGAAAAGCCCCTTTCCAGCAGCCGGGCGAAGACGCAGTTCAGAAGGAAGGTCTTCCCCACGCCGCCCGGGCCGTACAACAGCAGATTCGGCCGCTCCACCCGGGGATATTCCTGAGCGAATTGCTGGCAGATTGTTTTTGCAAACAAAAGATTTTGTGCCTCCTGCGGCGTATTGCATTTTCTCACCAGTTCATCCGAAAAATGGGCGAAATTCTGTCGATCCAGCCCCGCCATGGTACCGTCCTCGAACATTCTCAGCCGCAGCGCCTTCTGAAAGCATTCACAGAACCGGGCGGGGATGTCGTCGGTATAGCCCGTATCCCGACACTTTTCGCAGCGATGCTTCTCCTCCAGATAATCCTCCGGCAGTCCCAGGGCCGTAAGCCGCAGCCGCAGCTGCCTGTTGTTTTCCAGCCCGTCCCGGCGCATTTTTTCCGCCGCCTGCCGCCGTTTTTCCAGATCCGTCTGGCGCATCATCTCCCGCATGGCTTCCAGGGCGATGGCCGCGCCCCGGGTTCTGAGCACGCCGATTTCCGGATCCCGGGCCAACACTTCCCGCAGCCGTGCCTCCGCCTCCCGGCGATCCTGTGCCTGAAGCTGGGCGTATTCCGCCTGCAGCGCCCGAATGTGTTCGGCTCGATCCATCTTCAGTCACCCCCGTTTTCTTCCGCCTGCTGCCGGGCCAGATAGGCCTTCGCCATTTCGATATAAGAGTCGTCCTCAAAGTCCTCATTCCGATATTCACGCTGCTCGTAATTCAACGCCGGATTCTTGGGCGCATTGGACTGCGGCCGGGTTCCGCTCTCCCGGGGCCGCTGCTGATATTCCTGCGCGGCCTCCAGACTGGTGACGTTCGCCTCCCGCCAGGTTTCCAGCAGCCCCCGCATATAGCTGATGGGATACCGCTTGCCCCGGGCGCACTGGGCGGCAAATTCCACCACCCCACTCTGGAAGCAGCTTTTCCAATCTTCGTATGCGGCCAGATCATCCACCGTGGGCCGCATCTGAATTTCCGCGCCCCGCAATATGGCGGAAAATTCCTCCAGAAGCGCCTCGTTGCGGCTGACAAAGGCCTCCGCGTCCGCCAGTCGGGTCAGGCCCAGTTCCTTCCACTGAGTAACCATCTTTTCCAGCCCCTCAAAGCTGCCGCCCCGCTTGGCCCGCTGAGCCGCGGCCAGGCGCAGGGTTTCCGGCTGAAAGCCTTCCTGCATCCGGGCGGCGTACCAGGTGCGCTGCTCCCGGTTGGGTTTCTGATAATTCCCCAGGGTTTCCAGAAGTTCCTTCACCGCGTCAAAGGAGCCGTCATTCTGCCGACTGGATTCGATGATTTTGTCCAGATAAGCAAAGGAGGGGTTGGTGGCCTTCACCGTCTCGTCGCAGGCCGCCAGAATCTCTTCCGGCGTTAACTGCCATTCGCCTAACCACTTGGCCGCCATCTGTTCCTCCGGGCCGGTGGGATTGCGCCGCAGTCCCAGCCGGAACAGCACCTTTCGGGCCGTGGAGCTGGCCTGCTCGTCCCCCTGCATCGCCCGGCGCACCCCCTCCGCGTCGGTAATGCCCGCGTCCGCCAGCTTTGCCGCCGTGCGGTCTGCGGTTTTGAAAATGCTGGAAGGGGTGGGGCTTTTAGAACGGGAACGCTGAATGGTGCCCCGTACCAGTTCCAGCGCCGCCTCCTGGGTGAAATGCAGGGTCTCGACCCAATCGTTGGCCAGGGCGTACTGGGCCCCGTGCACCATTTTATCCCCGGGGAACAGCGCCTGCAGCGACGCGTCGAAATCCCGGAATTTATAATAATCCCGCTCCATTTCGTTGACCTGACCGCCGCGCACCGGCAAAAATACATATTCCGGCGGCTGATCCGCCACCCGGCGCACCAGCCCCTGGCGTTCCCAGTAATTCATGGCGTTTTCCACCGTGGCCTCGTCGATGCCCAACGCCCGCTCCAGCTCTTCCCCATTTCCGATTTCGGGATGCAGGCAGAGCATGCGCGCATAAATATACACCTTCAGAAAATTTTCCGGCGCTGTGGGCAGGTTCTCAATGATGAACATATTGTCCAGCGGCGTGGCGTCATACATGGCGCTGTTGTCTGCAAAGCTCAGAAAGGGCATGCACATTTCCTCCCTTGTAAGGTCATCAAAATTTTATCACACGCCGTTTCCATTTGCAACGCGGCGCAAAAAAGCGTCCCCGGCCTGTCCGTCCTTTTCCCGACAGGCCGGGGCAATCTTCAGCCGTTGTTCATGGGCAATTCCACCGTGAAAACGGAGCCCTGACCCGGCCGGCTTTCCACCCGGATGCATCCGCCGGACAATTCCACAATCCGCTTCGCCAGGGGAAGCCCCAGGCCGTTTCCCTCGGTGGCGTGGGAAGGACTGGCGGAGCCCGAAACGTCGCCCTGATAAAATTTATCAAAAATGCGCTTCTGGGTGGCCTCGTCCATGCCGACGCCGCTGTCGGAAATCTTCACCACCGCGCTGGTTCCTTCCATCCGGCAGGAAACCCCCAGTTTGCCCCCGGGGTTTGAAAATTTCACAGCGTTTCCGATGAGATTAATCCATACGTGGGAAAGCATTTCCTCGTTGGCGGTAACGCTCAAATCAGTCAGGTCGATTTCCAGCTCCAGTTCCTTTTCGCTCCACTGCCGCTCCAGCAGCAGCACCGCCTCCCGCAATTGCTCGTCCAGCCGATATTTCCGCAAATCGGGCATAATCTGCTGGTTCTCCAACCGGGTCAGCAGCAGAATGTTCGAGGACATGTTGGCCAGCCGCTCGGATTCCCGAACGATAATATCCACATATTCCTTCTTCTGCTCCTCCGTCAGGTCTTCCCGCTGCAATTGCCGGGCAAAGCCCCGGATGGACACGATGGGGGTCTTGAATTCATGGCTGAAGCTGTTGATAAAATCCTTTTTGAAGATTTCGTTGTTGCCCAATTCCTGGGTCATGTCGTTGAAGCTGCCCACCAGCTCGGCGATTTCGTCCTCCCCCTCGTCCAGATGCACCCGCACGGAGAAATCCCCCTGGGCCACCTTCTTCGTGGCCTCCACCAGCCGGTTAATGGGTCGAACCAGCATCCGGGACAGAAGCGTGGACAAAAGCGTGCCTAAAATCAGGCTCAGAATCAGCAGCTGCACCGGCGAACGAAACAGTTCAAACCACCGTTCCGGCACAATCCCCGTCCGTCTGGACAGAAAAAGATACCACGCACCGGCGAGAAAATTCGCCGCCGACATAATCAGAAAGATGTATACGATCAGCCGAAAGGCCAATGAATTTTTGAATTTCATCCGCCGCGCCTCCCTTCAGGCCTCTTTGCGCTTTTTCCCCCAAAGCCGCGCCAGCAGCAGGCAGCCCTCCGCCAGCAGAATGCCCCCCGGCACGTCCAGAAACAGATGCTGCCGGGTGAAAAGGGTGGACGCGCAAACCAGCAGACTGAACGCCGCCGCCGAAAACTTCACCCAGGGCTTCACCTGCTTCAGGGGCATCAGCCCCCGGGCGATGATCCAGCTGCAAAAGCAGTGCAGCGAGGGAAACAGATTTCTGGGCTCGTCCAGCGCGTAAATCATCCGCACCATCCACCGGCAAACGCCCCCTCCGGAAGCGTCCGGCCGGACGATGGTCGTGGGCAAAAGGATGAAAAACAGCGCGGCGACGGTTTTGCCCAGCACATCCGCAAAGGCGATCTGCCGGCCGTATTTTTTATCCACCGCGCAAAGATAGCCATAGCCCGCAATCCAGTAAACATACGCTCCCACATAGGGCAAAATCCACCCCGGGACCAGCGGAATCCGGCTGTCAATGGGCAGGGCCATATCCACAATCGGCCTGTGTGCGAACACCTTGCTGAAATAATAGGCCTGAAACTGCGCCGCCCACATGGCCAGCATGGGGGCCCAGGCATACCGTGGGAATCGGTTCCACAGCCGTTTTATCATATGGCGCTCCCGATGCGATGGCCCAGCTGCACGGGAATTTCCACCCCGGAATTCAGCGCCGGCAGAAACTCCTCGCTCAATTCTGCCCGATCCTTCTGCAAAAGCAGGATGATGGTGGAGCCGCCGTATTCAAAATAGCCCTTTTCCTCCCCGCGCCGGAAGGCATGCTGCTGGTGATGATTGCAAATGCGCCCCACCATCAGCGCTCCCACCTCCATAAACACCACGTCGCCAAAGTGCGTGGTGTGCAGGGTTGTAAATTCCCGGCTATTGGTGGCATAGATGGAATATTTTTCCTGGGCCACCGGACGAACGGTGTGCAGCTTGCCCGGGATGGGAATGTTCACGCCCTTAACCCCGTCGTCGGGATAGATATACCGATGGTAATTCACCGGCATCATCCGGAAAATCAGGCACAGTCCCCCGGCGTACTTTTCCGCCACGCACCGATCCGTCAGCAGGGTGTCCAGGGTATACTTTGTGCCCTTTACGGTAAACACGCTGTCCTGATTGATGGTGTAGGCACTGAGCACGCTGTCGCAGGGGCTCACCAGCGCCCGGGGATCCATGTCCACCGGCCGTGCGCCGGGACGAATCTTTCGAATGAAAAAGGCGTTGAAGGAACGCCAACGCTCCCATTCGTAATCCGACATGTCAATGCCGTTTCTGCGAATAAAGCGCTTGATATACATCCGGGAATACCGGGAATCCAATATGCCCGCACAGGTGCGGGAGAATCCGGGGCGGGTGATCAGTTTCAGCACGTATCCGCCCGGACGGGTATGATACAGAGTTTTCAGCATTGGTTCCGTCTCCATATGACATATTTCCACTGTAATTATACCAGAACCGCGCCTCTGTTGCACTGCCTTTATATTAAAAATGCACCTATTCGTCGCAATCCTCGCCGCAGCAATCATATTCCCGGTCGCCGTTATGATACCCCCAGTCGCACATGGCGTCCATAATGGGAATCAGCGACTTCCCCTTGGGGGAAAGGCTGTATTCCACCTTGGGGGGAATCTGGGGATATTCCTTCCGCAAAATCAGCCCGTCGGCCTCCAATTCCTTCAACTGCACGCTGAGGGTTTTGTAGGTGATGCCCCCCGCCAGCCGCTGCAGCTCGTTGTAGCGCACCACCTTGTGATCGTACAGCAGGTACAACAGGATCATCTTCCACTTGCCGCCAATGACGCTGAGGGTATATCCGTAGGGCGTGCTCGCCAGATCGTTATTCTTTTTTTCGGTATTCGAAGCCATTTTAACACCTCCGTTGTGTCTGCCCCATAGTATAGCAAAATCTCATACAGATTTCAACCCCAATACTATATTTTATGATAGTATACGTTTTAAAAGTGCATACTTGACGTGTTTCCAATATTGGTCTATAGTCAAATCATCACATATCGATCTTTATCGCAACAAGGAGAGTTATCATGGAATATCGTCAGCTTCCCCACGGCCTGCCCCAGGAAAAATTCAGCGTGCTGGGCATCGGCATGGACGGCATTCAGAACAGCTCGCCCGCGGAAATCGAAACCGTGGTGCGCAAGGCCCTCGACCACGGCATCAACTTCTTCGACCTGGGCGCCGGCGGAGCCAATGTCTACGCCCCCTTCGGCCGGGCCATCGCCGGCAGACGGAACCAGGTGTTTTTCCAATTGCATTTCGGCGCGGTGTATAACGACAAGGGCGAATACGGCTGGAGCCGGGACCTGGCAAAAATTCAGCAGACCTTCAATTGGGAACTGATGCAGCTGGGCACCAATTATGTGGACATGGGCTTTCTGCACTGCGTGGACGAAAAAAGGACGTGGAAGACCTGGTAGAAAGCGGCGTGTTGGATTACATCCGCGCCCTGAAGAAAAAGGGCACGGTTCGGCACATCGGCTTTTCCTCCCACAATCCGGAAGTGGCCGAAATGCTGCTGGACACAAAGTTGATGGACATGATGATGTTCTCCCTGAATCCGGCGTACGATCTGGAAAAAGGCGACGAACTGGGCATCGGCACCGTCAGCGCCCGTCGGCGGCTGTTGGAACGTTGTCAGGCGGAGGGCGTGGGGATCTCCGTAATGAAGCCCTTCCACGGAGGAAAGCTGCTTTCCTCTGAGATGTCCCCCTTTCGATTCCAGCTTACCATTCCTCAGCTCCTGCAGTACGCCTTCGACCGCCCGGGCGTTCTCACGGTTCTGCCGGGAGTACGCGGCCTGGCTGATCTCAATCTCCTGCTGGATGCCCTTGGCGCCACGCCCCAGGAAAAAGATTACTCGGTCATCGGCAGCGCTCTCCCGGAGCACGCCGTCGGCAGCTGCGTCTACTGCGCCCATTGTCAGCCCTGCTCCAAAGGAATCCAGATCGGCCTGATGAACAAATATTACGACCTGGCCCGGGGCGGCGACGTGCTGGCCGCCGATCATTACCGAAAGCTGGAGGTTCACGCGGAGGCCTGCATTCGCTGCGGCCACTGCGACAGCCGCTGCCCCTTCGGGGTAAAGCAATCCCAGCGCATGCAGGAAATCGCCCGGTATTTCGGGAATCTGTAATATCAAAAATATGTCAGGAGGAGTTTTGATGAAATATACCCAGGCCTTTGAGGGCCTTTCCGTCTCCCGGCTGGGCATGGGGGCCATGCGTCTGCCCGTGCAGGAAAATCAGGAGGGCAAGCCCCTTGATTTCGAAGCCGCCCGGGAAATCATCCGCCGCTGTATCGAGGGCGGAATCAATTACTTCGACACCGCCTACATTTATCACGGCGGCCATTCGGAAACCTTTCTGGCCAAAGCCCTGGCGGAATATCCCCGGGACAGCTATTTTCTGGCGGATAAGTTCAATCTTCAGGCCAATCCGGATTTCCGCGCCCAGTTTGCTCAGCAGCTGGAACGCCTGAACACGGATTATATCGATTTCTATCTGCTCCACGGCATTCAGGACAGTTGGGAGGAGCCCATGCTCCAAAGCGGCTGCATCGAATATTTCCGGGAAATGAAGGCTCAGGGAAAGATTCGCCATTTCGGCTTCTCCTTCCATGGATCGCCGGATTCGCTGCGCCGCCTCCTGGCCGCCGGGCCCTGGGATTTTGTGCAGATTCAGTTGAATTATATGGACTGGCTGTTTGAAGACGCGAAAGAACTGTACGAAATTCTGGATCAGGCAGGCATTCCCATTCTGGTTATGGAGCCTCTGCGGGGCGGTCGTCTGGCGTCGCTGAACCCGCAGACCGCCGAAAAACTGCTGGCGGCCCAGCCGGGGAAATCCCTGGCTTCCTGGGGCATGCGCTGGCTGATGCGGCTGCCCCGGGTAGCTGTGGTGCTCAGCGGCATGTCCAACCCGGATCAGGCCCAGGACAACATCGCCACCTTCTCGGAAGGGAAACCTCTGTCCGAGGAAGAAAGTGCGCTGCTGATGCAGGCCTGTCAGGAATATCGCGCCAGCGTGGCCGCGGCCTGCACCGGCTGCCGCTATTGCACCGACGATTGCCCCATGGGGCTGGATATTCCCCGCATTCTGAATATCTACAACGCCATCAAGCTGGATTCTGAATGGCGCGCCAGTCTGCTCTATTCCCTGCCGGAGGGCAAGCGCCCCGACAGCTGCATTTGCTGCGGCGCGTGCACCGGCCACTGTCCCCAGAGCTTCGATATTCCCGCCTATATGGCCGAGCTTGCCGAAATCATGAAGCGCGTCAAGCCGTAATGGGCCGCGAATTCAATCCCCCTCCCGCGTCTTTGCAGGAGGGGGATTTTGTTCGATCAATTTCCCTTTTTTCGAAGCAGCTCCAGCGTAATCTTTTTGTTTCGATTCTCCAGATTTTGGGAATCAAAGCGCACCTGCATCTTCTCCGGCGCGGTAATTCTCACGCGAATCTCCGCCTCTGTCTCTTCCATTTCCACGCGAATTTTCCCGCTGGCAGATCGATAGCTGCAATCCACCCGCCGCATGCGCTCCGGCAGATATGGCTGCACCAGCACTTCCCCAAAGCCCGCCGTCTGGGGCTGAATGCCGGCGACACCGTTGTAATACCATTCGATAATATGCCCCATCATGTCGTGGCAATGGCTGCGGGGGTTCTGTTCCCAATATTCGCCCAGGGTGGTTTCCCCGTCCAGCACAAAGGCGTAATAACTGGGATGCTGTTCCCGGGTGATGAATTCCGCAATTTCCCGGTTCATGCCCAGCTGTCGGGCGGTCTGGATAATATAGGGCAGGCCGATTTCTCCGCTGACAAACGCGCCCTTTTCCCGAAGCGCCCGGCGGAAGGATTCCTCCAGCTGCGCCTTCTGTTCCTCAGGCGCCATGTCCCAATAAAGGGGCAGGGCCAGACACACCTGCGTGGTGTAGAATTCGTCCCCGCTCTCCCAGGCTCGATAGCACCACAGCCCCGTTGCGGGGTTGATCTGCATCAGTTTCTGATTATAATTGTCCCTTACGGCCGCCGCGTAGGCCAAAAGCGCCTCTTCGTCCCGGGGCTTTTGCAGAATCTTCGCCATCCTGGCCAGCGTCACCGCGTCCGCATAGAGAAACGCCGTTTCCACGTTCTCCCGGGCATATTGCCGCTCCGGATTGCCCCAGTCTCCCAGGCCATGATTGATAAATCCCTCGGGGGTAACCCGGGTCTTCAGGTATTCCAGATACCTCAGACCCATTTCGTAATTATCCCGCAGAATCCCCTCATCGCCATAGAACCAGTAATGCCACCAGGCCGCCAGAATGCTGGCGCTGCCCCAGGCAATGGTGTCGTAAAAGCTGCCCATGCCGGGGTTCGGCAGCACGCTGGGCATGTAACAGGGAGCCTGGGATGGCACCAGCCCCGCGCCAGGATAGAACAACCCGCCTTTTCCGTCGTGGAAGGCTTCTTTTCCTGTGTGCTGGGCCGCCCGCATGTCCATCAGGAATTTCTCCCACAGCTTCCGGCCGTCCTTCATATAGAAGATGGAAGGGGCCATCAGGTGGTTGGGTTCCTGCCAGGCGAAGCGTTCGATGGTGGGGCAGTCGGTGTGCACGCTCAGCAAATTGGCCTCCACCGCCCGCTGTATCATCTGATAAATTTTCAAATACCGGTCGTCGTCACACCAGAACTCGCCGTCGTCCTTTCCTGCGCTGGAAATCGCCTGCGCGGATACCTCCGCCACTTCCGCATTTCCCTCAACGGCCAGATACCGCCCGGCGACGTAGGCAAATACGGAATCGAAGTCCTCCCATTCCCCGTCTTTTGCCGGAATGCAGGTCATGCGGCTGTCGATTTCGAGCCAGTTCTTGGCCATCTGATCCGCGTCCCCCGCCGCGTCCAGCTTTTCCGCCGGGTATACGCGAATTGCCTCTCCAGCCCTGCCCTTCAGCCGAATGTGCAGCATGCCGGAAAGGTTCTGCCCCAGATCGTAGATTTTGCGGCCGTTTACGGTATGCAGATACCGCCCGGCATAGGTTCGCAATGCACGAATGGCCGGCTGGATCTGGGGAATAAGCCTTCCCTTCGGCGCGTTTTCCGGGGATACCAATTGGGCGCTTGCCCATGCCCCATCGTCGAATCCCCCGGCGTTCCAGCCCGGCTGGGACAGGCGATGGTCAATGGTTTCCGAACCGTACACATTGGAAGCAACCACTGGATGGGCCGCCACCTTCCAGTCCTCGCCCGTGCAAATGCGCTGAACGCTGCCGTCTGCATAAGTGATTTTCACCTCCGCCGCCAACACCAGACAGGGCCCGAAGGGCCGGTAGGGATTGGGGTTCGGGGGCGCGAATTTGGGAAAATGGAAGACGTATCCCTCCTCGTCCAGATGATACCAGCCGTTGCCCACCTCCGCAGCCAGCACGTTTTCCCCCTCCCGCAAAAGGGAGGTCACGTCAAAGGTCACGAATTGCACCAGCTTGTTGTAATCCGTCCAGCCGGGGTCCAGCACGTGATCCCCCACCTTTTGCCCGTTGATGTAAAAATTAAACTGTCCCAGGCCGCAGACCTCCGCCACCGCGGAAACCGCCTTTCCGCGCATCTTCGCCCGGGTTCGGGCATAAAACGGCCGGGCCGCGCCCTCCGTAATCCATACCGGCTGCATGCTGTCGCCTCCTTTTTGATAAAAGGGGCACCCGAAAACCGCGCTGGCTTCCGGGTGCCCCCATGAAATTTGATGATGGATGCCGAATTAACCGATGCGGATATCCTCCAGGCCGAAGAAGGTGAAGGCATACCGTTCCGCGTAACGGGGGCTCTTGCCGTCCTTCCACGTGCCGTACAGGGTGAAGGAATCCGGGCCCACGGCGAAGGGTTCGGGGTCGCCCGCGCTGTGATGGGGCCCCAGGGAATTTCTGCGGGCGCAGATCAGGGTAATCTTCACCGCGTTCTTGCCCGGCTTCAGAAGGCCCGTCACGTCCACCTTGTCGTCAAACATGGTCAGCCGGGTTTCGCCGCCAATCTCCACCTTGGCCACGGCATAACGGCCGGGCAGCTCCAGCACAGTTTCCGTGCCGTCGGCTTCGATTTCCTTTTCGAAGGTCACGCTGCCGGAGAAGAAGGGATAGCCCGTCTCCGCCAGATGGGCCGCGTCCACGTCCTTGTTGGATTTCACGATGGCGAACTTGCCGTCCTGGCAGATGCGGGTGTTCTTCTCGCCCTTTTCCAGGGCGCATTCCACGCCGAAATCTCCCAGCAGGTAAATGGCTTCCACGTCCGTAAGGTAGCTCAGGCAGTTGATCATGCTCTCGGTGGTGCCGTCGTGGTCATAATACACGCCGTTGAACACCTGGTAATTGTGCTCGCTCTGGTAGTATTCGATTTCGAACACCACTTCGTTTTCGCCCACCTTCACCAGGGGCAGCACGTCGCACACGCCGTCGGAAATGTCCACGCTGCCGCCGGGAATCATTTCCACCGGCTGGCCGTTCACCTTCACGGAAACAGCACCCATCTTTTCCGCTTCCAGACGCAGGCTGGCGGGCGTCTCCTTCACGGTGAACACGTACTTCAGATAAACCTTCCGGTTGGTGCGCTCCCGCAGCAGCCGGTCGCTGATGGCCATAATGGGCATCTGGGCAGTGTATTCCACGCCGTCATAGGAAAGGGCGGCCATGTCCACGGTGAGAATGTTGTCGTCGCCGTTGACGATCTTCGTCTGGGTGCCCAGGCTGCGCAGCTTCTTTTCCTTCACCGGGGCATCCGCCGCCGCAGCGCCGTCCAGCATCACTACGAAGGATGCGCCAGGGGCAAAGGTCAGGGGCAGGTTCACATATTCGCCTTCCTTCTGGAAGAACAGCGGCCGCTTTTCGCCGGTTTCCAGGTCGAACCGGGAAACGCCCTGGGCCTTGATGCGATAATTCACGCTGTAGGTCTTGTCCTTGGAAAGGTTCACGGCGTAGAGGAAGTCGCCTTCCTTCCAGCGGCGCAGGGTGGAACGAATTTCCGTGGTGCGGTCGGAAATCAGGCAGGCGGGGTTCAGCAGATCGTCCACAGAAATATTGGACTGATAGCCCAGTTCCACCTTTTCGCCGTCCACATAATCCGGGCACTTGCCCTGCAGCCAGATCTTGCCGCCGTTCATGACGTACTCGTCCAGCAGCTCCGCCGTGTATCCGTCCAGACCGGCCATATCCGGCAGCACCACGCAGTGATACTTCTTTTCGCCCATCACCAGCGCGTCGCCTTCCACATAGCCGTACTTCTCCAGCAGATACTCGTCCACAAACTGATGGCCCACGCCCATGGCGCCCAGGGTCTCGATCAGGGAACGGAAGCTCTTTTCCAGGGTGTCCAGGGTCTTGTGGTCGTTGCGCTTGTAATCGAAATAAGCGGAATGAATGGGATGAATCACGGCCACTTCCGCTTCCTCGTCGCTTTCCGCCAGCATGTAGCCCAGGCGGGTGAAGTAATCGTTGAAGTGCTTAAACTCCGTGGTCCAGGGATTGTGCTCGGAATAGAAGGCCGGATAATCCCGCTTGCGCTGACCCCGGATGGAATAGGGATACAGGTGCTGGCACATGAGGTTCACGCCGTTGACATACTGCCATTCGGCGATGCGCTTGAGCTCCTTGGGGGTCACGTCCCAGCCGGCGCAGGCGAAGGTCTCAGTGAGCACGTGCTTTTTGCCCAGCTGCGTCGCGGCGGAATACACCTGACGGGGGGCCATTTCCGTGGAAATATCCCGGCCCAGCCAGTCCATGCCGGGAATGTGCTCATACTCATAGAAGGGCATGATGCCCGCGCAGGCGATCATCTGTCCAAAGAGGCTGCTTTCCTCGATGGCATGGCCGGTGAGCTTGCAATCGTGCTCGTCACACCATTCGTAAATCTGTCCGGCGAAATTCTCCGTGAACAGTTCGCACATCATGCGCCAATAGCGATAGCGCAGCCGGTGAGATTCTTCGCACTCGATAAACAGCGCGCCCAGATCCTCCAGCAGATCCTCGCCATAACGTCCCCGGTAAGCGGAGAGCATCATGGGCGAATAGGCGGTGTCCCAGCGGAAATACTGAGGCTCGTCCGTAAAGAAGCCGGCCATGTATTTGCCAAAGTCCTTGCCGAAGCGCTCATAGTACTTTTCATGGGTTTCCCGGATGAACTTGTGCACGACGTCGGGGTTCAAAATGTCCACCACAGAGGAATTGGTGCGGTCGTACAGGCAATAGCAGGCCTTGCCGTCGTCCTTGAAAATCCGCAGGATGTGTCCCGCCGCCAGGCGATAGCAGGCCAGGGCCTCGGGATCGAAGGCCGGCTTTTCTTCGCAGGTGAGATAATGGGCAAAGTTCGCCGGGTCTTCCAGCAGCTTCATTCCGGCAAAGCCGCTGGGCCAGCCGTTTTCATCGTAGCACCAGGCGTTCATGTCCTGCTTTTCGGCCTCGTCGATGCAGGTTTCCACCGCTTTCATCCAGTCCTCGCCCATGTATTCGGTAAGCAGGCCGCCCCGGGCATGCATGAAAAATCCGCCGATACCGGCCTTTTTCATGTTCCGAATCTGCCTGCGGAGCTCTTCGGGCTCCAGCTTATCGTTCCAGCTCCAAAAGGGAATGGATTGATAATTCTTCAGTTCCTTTTCGGGAATCATAAAGCGTTTCCTCCTTTTGTCCATGCAAAGGCGCACTCTGTCGCCCTATTGTAAGTATACATCCCCCGCCCATTTCTGTCCAGTCCCCGGGCGGAAAAACAGCGCCTTCCTCTTTGCGGAAGACGCTGTTTCTTTTATAGAAGCTTGCTCACGGCGTCCGGGCGCACGGCATAGGTCAGCGCCGTTTCCCGGGTAATCCGCTTTTCGTGATAGAGATGCAAAATCTCCTTGTCCAGGTTGCTCAGCATCAGTCCCTGGCTGAAATTTGCCCATTTGTCGGAAAGTACGCCGCTGCGCAGCACCGTGCGCATTTCGTCGTCCACCCGCAAAACATCGAACACGGGGATCACCGTTCCATCCATGGTGGGCACCAGTTCCTGGGAAATCACCGCCTCCAGCGCCGTGCCCAGCCGCACGCCCATGAGCTGCTGCTGATTGGCCGGGAAACCCTCCACCACGTGCTCCACCGTGCGCATGGTGCCGATGGTGTTCATGGCCGAAAGCACCAGATGCCCCGTTTCCGCCGCGGTAATGGCCGTGGCCACGGTGTCGTTATCAGGAATTTCCCCCAGCATGATCACGTCCGCGCCCTGGCGCAGAGCGGAATGCAGCGCCCCGGCAAAGGTGCCGGTATCCGTGCGCACCTCCCGCTGGCTGACGATGCAGCTTCCGTGAGGATGCAGGTATTCGATGGGATCTTCGATGGTGACGATGTGGCCGTTCCGGGTGCGGTTGATCCGGTCTACCATGCAGGCCAGGGTGGTGGTTTTGCCGCCGCCTGCCGGGCCGGTGACCAGCACGATGCCCGATTTCAGGTTGCAAAGTTCCATCACTTCTTCCGAAATGCCGATCTTTTCTGGATCCGGCACGCCGTAACTCACCACCCGCAGCACCGCCGCCAGAGAACCCCGCTGGCGGAAGGCGTTGCAGCGGAACCGGCCCACGTTCTGAATGGAAAAGGAAAAGTCGTCGTCGCCGCTGTACATCAAATCGTCCAGCGTCCGGCTGGCGTTCATGTCATAAATTTCCCGCAGTATCATCTCCGTGTCCGCGGGCATCATTTTCTCATTGTCCAGCTGAAGATACTGTCCCCGGCATTTCACAATCACCGGCGAACCGGGAATTACAAAAATATCCGATCCGCCCATATTGACCGTTCTGGCAATGATTTCGTATAATTCCATACCCGTTTCCCCCTGTCTGCCCATTCCCCGCGGCAGCGTTTTCTTTTGAAATAAATTGCTTTTACACCGGTCCCCTTCCGGCTGAAAAGCGTATCTTTTTTCACTGCCTCTATTGTATCGCGTTAGCGGCAATTTTGCAACGAACCCGCACAGTTTTACACAAATTTTCCCAGTTAAATCGTATCACTTCTTTTTTTTGTGTCCGATTTTGCAATATTTCCTGCATAAAAAGAGACTGCCGCCTCAAAAGAAGCGACAGTCCGTGTATAAAAATCAATTGTCTTCCAACAGGAACCGATACTGCGCGTCGCAAAGGGCCTTGTAATGGCCGCCTTCCAGGCGAATCAGTTCCTCGTGAGTGCCCTTTTCGGCGATGTTCTTGTCCTGAATCACCATGATGCAGTCCGCGCTGCGAATGGTGGAAAGCCGGTGGGCGATGACGAAGCTGGTGCGTCCCTTCAAAAGCACGTCCAATGCCTTCTGAATCAGCAGCTCCGTGTGGGTGTCGATGGAGGAGGTAGCCTCGTCCAGAATCAGAATCTTCGGGTCGTTCAACAACGCCCGGGCAAAGGAGATCAGCTGCTTCTGGCCCACAGAAAGGGAGGAGCCCCGTTCGTTGACCTCGGTCTGATAGCCCTTTTCCATGCCCATGATGAAATCGTGGGCGGAAACGGCCTTGGCCGCGGCGATTACCTCTTCGTCGGTGGCGTCCAGCTTGCCGTAGCGGATGTTATCCATAATGGTGCCGGAGAAGATGAAGGAATCCTGCATCATGACGCTCATCTGCTCCCGCAGGGAACGCAGCTTCACATCCCGCACGTCGTGGCCGTCCACCTTCACGCTGCCGCCGCACACGTCGTAAAACCGGCTGATCAGGTTCACCACCGTGGACTTGCCCGCGCCGGTGGGGCCCACCAGGGCAATGGTCTGTCCGGGCTTGACGGAGAAGGACAGGTCCTTCAAAACCACCTTATCCGGCGAATACCAGAAATCCACATGCTCGAAATCCACCCTGCCCTCAATGGGCGGCAGGTCTTTCGCTTCGGGCTTGTCCTGAATGTCGGACTGGGTATCCATAATCTCGAAAATGCGCTCCACGGAAGCCATGGCCGAGAGAATGGAATTGTAGAAGTTGGAAAGGGTGTTCAGCGGCTCCCAGAACCGGCCCAGATACCACAGAATCAGCAAAAGGTTCGCCAGACTCAGGGGATTGTGTTCCAGCCCCATCATCCGCACACCGAAATAATAAACCAGAACCGTACCGATGGTGCCGGTAATATCCAGCGCCGGCCAGAAGGCGTTGTTGATCTGAATGGCCCGCATCCAGGTGGAGCGGATGTCGTCGTTGACGTTTTTGAAGGTGTCGAAATTTTCATCCTCCCGGACGAAGGCTTCGGTCACCCGCATGCCCGCCAGGGATTCGTGCAGATAGCCGTTCATGGAGGAGGTCTTCACCCGCACCCGCTGCCAGCGCAGCCGCATCTGCCGCTTCAGTTTGAACAGAATCAGGATCAGAAGCGGCATGATGCACATGGATATCAGCGTCAATTTCCAGTTCACCGCCAGCATGATGACCATCAAAAGCACCAGCGTCATGCAGTCCACCAACACGTTCACAATGCCGTTGGTGAACAGATCGTTCAGGGAATTCACGTCGTTAATGACGCGCACCAGAATTTTGCCGGCGCTTCGGGTGTCAAAAAAGGAGAAGGATAGTCCCTGAATGTGCCGGAACAAATCCTCGCGCAGCTTCGCCAGAGCGCTGCGGCCGGAGGTGTCCATCAGCCGCACCCTGTAACGGGTGCACAGCGCACCGATGACGGAAGTGGCTACCATGGCCCCGATGAGCCAGGGCAGATATGTTCCCCGGCGAATCTGCAATTCCTCGATGGCGTTGCTCAAAAGGAACGTGCTGGCCAGGGAGCACAGGGTCGCGCAGATCATCAGCACCAGGGCGATGGCGATGTTCTTTTTGTAAGGCCCCAGATAGCGAATCAGGCGGATAAACTGCCCTTTGTCAAACGGCCGCTCCAGCGCCTCGTCGTCAATCTGCTTCAGCACCTTAGCCATTTGCCGTCACCTCCTGCCCCTGCACGTTTTTCAGGTCGCGATATTGGTCCTGCACCATCTGATAGTAAATGCCCTTTTTCGCCAGCAGTTCTTTATGCGTGCCCCGCTCGGCGATTGCGCCGTCCTTCATCACCAGAATCTGATCCGCGTTTTTCACGGAAGAAATTCGATGGGCGATGATGAAGGTAGTGCGTCCGGCCAGCACCTTCTTCAGCTTCTGCTGGATGACATATTCCGTCTCCATGTCCACGGCGGAGGTGGAATCGTCCATCACCAGAATGGTAGGATCGATCAGCACCGCCCGGGCGATGGCCGTGCGCTGCTTCTGTCCGCCGGAAAGGCCCATGCCCCGCTCGCCCACCACGGTTTCGTATCCGTCGGGCATGGCGTCGATGAATTCCGTGGCCTGGGCCACATCCGCGGCGTTTTCCACCCGGGCCGCATCTGCGTCCGGCCGGCCGAAACGAATGTTTTCAAACAGCGAATCCGAGAACAGGAACGTCTCCTGGGGCACATAACCGATATGACTGCGCAGGGGAGCCAGCTTCTGATCCCGCACGTCCACGCCGTCTACCCGCACGCTGCCGCCGCTTACGTCGTAGAACCGGCCCATCAGAAGGGTCAGTGTGGATTTGCCAGCGCCGGTGGCGCCCATTACGGCGATGGTCTGGCCCGGCTCGGCGGTAAAGCTGATGTCGTGCAATACCTCGGTGTCTCCATAGGCGAAATTCACGTGATCGAATTCCACCTTGCCCTTAAATTCCTTCGGCTCCACGGCCTGGGGTTTTTCCTTAATGGCCGCGCCGAAGTCCGCATAATAGAACAGTTTTTCGGCGGAGGTCACGGCGTTGGTCACCATGTTCACCAGGTTGGCCAGCTGGCGCATGGGGTTGGTAATCAGCCATACGTATCCGTTGACCGCCACCAGCGTGCCGATGTCCATCTTATTATAGAAGATCAGCACCGCGCCGGCGATGAGCATCACCGGATAGCACAGCCCGCTGAGCAGCTCCATCAGCGGCACAAAGTCCGACCAGATCCAGGTGGCCTTCAGGTTCAATTTCAACAGCTTGCGATTGTCCTTCTCAAACTGCTCAAATTCATACGGTTCCCGCGCAAAAGCCTTCACCACCCGCATACCGGCCAGGTTTTCGGTGGTTCTGGTGTTCAAAACGGCGTTTTGTTCGCGAATATTCACAAAGGCGGGATGGATGCGCTTGCGGAATTGCCAGGCAGTATAGGCCAGAATAGGAGCGGAAATCAGAAGCGCCAGCATCAATTGCCAGCTGAGGAATGTAAGAAAAATCAACGCGCCGACAAAATTCAGCAAATTGTCGAACACGGAAACCAGTCCGCCGGCGATGAGGTTTCGAATGCCTTCGATATCGCCGGTCATGCGGGACATGATCTCGCCGATCCGGTGCTTATCGTAGAACTGATAGGGCAATTCCTGCATGTGCCGGTAAAGCCCCGTGCGCAAATCGTACACCACGTTCTGGGAAACCTTTTCCAGCGTCAGCCCTCGTCGGTAGGTACAGACCGCCCGCATCAGCACCAGCGCCATCAACCCTCCGCACAGGGGCAGCAGCCGATCCAGATCCTGATGAGGAATCACGTCGTTGACGATGGATTTTTGTATCAGGGGGGCGATCATTCTGCTGGCGATTACCACCAGCTGCAGCAGCATGGCCATTGCAATTCGCCATTTGTACGGCTTCATCAAGCCGACAAGGCGTTTTGTTGTATCCATTTTGCTCTTCCTTTCTTGTCGGGCTTTCCGTCCGACTTTCGCATAGGATACGCCAATCTGCCCGTTTATGTCACCGGTTTTTTGTAACGTTTCTTTTAAACTTGAGTTATTCATAAATCTCCGCGCAATTTTGTCTTTTCCGAAAGGACATGTATGCTATAATAAAGAAAAAACGGAGGAGCGATTCATGCGTTTTCAGGGCGTTCTCTTTGCCAGCGATTTCGACGGCACGCTGGCGCCTTCCGATAAGCGTCTGCGCCCGGCGGTTCTGCGGGCCATCCATTTTTTCATTCAAAACGGCGGATATTTCACCCTGGCCACCGGCCGCCATCCCCTGGCGCTGAAGGATCTGGAGCCTTGCTGGTTCAACGCCCCCGCCCTGCTGGTCAACGGCGGCATGCTCTACGATTTTTCCCTGGGTCGCCCGGTGGAAGTTCGCGGTATTGGTCCGAAGGCCGCTCCCCTGCTGGGGGAAATCCTGCGGCTTTTCCCCCATCTTTCCATGGAGCTGTACGGGGCGGACCAGTGCGCCTGCATTCACCCCCATCCCCTCTCCCTGCGCCACTTCACCAGTCAGCAGATTCCCTTTCGCATTTTGGAAAATCCCGAACGCAGCCCCTTCCCCCTGGCAAAAATCATGCTAACCGGTGCGCCGGAAGAAATCGCCCGGGTTCAAAGCTTTCTGAAAGGCCGCGAAACCCCGCTGCATTTTCTGCCCACGGACGGCTGCTTTCTGGAACTTCTGGCCCCGGGGGTAGACAAGGGCACGGGGCTGATGCGCCTGGCCCAGCGCCTGGGCGTCGCGCCGGAGCATGTATACGCCGCCGGAGACGGCTACAACGACGCGGAAATGCTGCGGGCGGCCCGCCTGGCCTTCGTGCCCGAAGACGGCGACAGCGCCGCCCTGGCCTGCGCCGGTAAGCGCATTCCCTCCTGCGAAAAAGACGGAATCGTCCAGGCCATCGAAATTTTGTCGCAAATGTACCCCGCGTGACGCAAAACATGTTATAATGAATGAGAATTCATCTGCAAAGGAGTCCGTTCCATGTCCTATCGCATCGCCCTCTGTGACGACGACCTGACCCAGGCCCAGTCGCTGAACCGGCAGGTCGCCGCCTGGGCCCGGCAGACCTCGGCGCAGTGCAGCGTCGAAATCTTCCCCAGCGGGGAAGCTCTGCTCTTTGCCCGGGAAACCGCCGGCGATTGGGATATTCTGCTGCTGGACGTGGAAATGCCCGGCATGACGGGACTCGACCTGGCCAGGCGGCTGCGGGCGGAGGGCTGCCGTTCGGAAATTGTCTTCATCACCTCCCATTTTGAATTCGCCGGCGAGGGCTACGAGGTGGACGCGCTGCATTATCTGATTAAGCCCGTTGCGGATGAGGCCCTTTTTCGGGTGTTGTCCCGGGCCGCCCAGCGTCTGGCGGTGGAGCCGCCCTTTGTCCTCGTCACCCGGGAAGGCGAAACCTTCCGGCTCTACGAATCGGAGCTGATCTACGTGGAGGCTTTTCTCCACGAAATCGTTTTGCATACCCGGCAGGGCGAAATCCGCCTGCGGGAGCCCCTGTCCGTCTTTGCCCGGAAGCTCAGCCCGGATTTTTTCCAGTGTCACCGCTCTTTTCTGGTGAATCTGAAGGCCGTGCGTTCCATCGGCCGCGGACAGGTCCGGTTGGAAAGCGGTGCGGAGCTTCCCCTGTCCCGGGGCAAATATGAGGAAATTCACCGCGCGTTTATCGCGAGAAATTGAGGAAACGCCCATGCGGAAAAAGACATATCTGCGGCTTATGGAGCTGCAGGAGGAACAGGCCCAGCGGCATCTGGCGGAAGTGCGCGGAGCATACCGGGAAATGCGGGGCTATAAGCACGACTTTCATCATCATCTGCAAACCCTGAAGGGCCAGCTGGAGGCCGGGCAGGTGCAGCGGGCGCTGGACTACATTTCCCAACTGGACGAAAGTCTTCGGGGACTGGACGCGCTGCTGAAAACCGGCAACATCACCGTGGACGCGATTCTCTCTTCCAAAATCGCCCAGGCAAAAGCCCAGGGCGTTTCCGTAACGGTGCAGGCCAGTCTGCCGGAAAAACTGCTGCTGACCGATATGGAACTGAGCATACTGCTGGGCAATCTGCTGGATAACGCCATCGAGGCCTGCCGGGAGGCGGAGGGCGAAAAATTTCTCCGCCTGACCCTTTCCCTCAAGGGAAATATGCTCTACGGCTATCTTCTGAACGCCGCCGGGAAAAAGAAGCCCAAGCGGGGTAGTCTGTTTCCCTCGGGAAAACGGGGCGTTCACGGCTTTGGGCTGTACCGGGCGGAGGCTATTCTGAAGCGCCACGATGGCTGGGTAAAATTCAACAGCGAGGACGGCGCTTTCACCTCCGAATTTCTGGTGCCCGCCGTAGAATAAATGCAATTCGTGCACCGACAGCGACCGTTGGTGCGCGAATTGCTGTTTTTGGCCCGCATCCGTGCTATCCTTATGCCAACAAAAAGAAAGGAGCGCGATTCCTTTGAAAAAACAGGCAAACCGTCCCTACCGCTCCGTCTGGAATAACGCCCTGTGGAGCTTTCGCGCAATGCTGAAAAACGCGCCGAAATCCTTCTGGCTGATGTGTGCCGTCGTGCCGCTGGCCGTTTTTCTGGCCTGGGCGGAAATCAAACTGCCGGCTCTGGTGGTTTCGGAAGTCTCCTCCGGCCAGACCTTTGCCCACGCGGCGCTGGGCCTGAGCCTTCTGCTGGGGGCGACCTTTGCCGCCATGGCCCTGCGGAATTTCTGCACCACTATGCTTTCCGTCCACCTGACCCAGTATCGTTACCAGGCGATGCTGGAGCTGAACCGGAAGAGCATGCGCTGTTTTTATCAGACCTTCGAAAAGAAGGCCACCCGGGATCTCCAGACCCGGGCGAGCCACGCCACCGAAATGTGGGATGGAGGGCAGCCTCTGTGGGACATGCCGCAAAATACGCTGGATCTGGTGCAAAACGCCCTGTGCTATCTGCTTTTCGGCGCGGTGATTTCCTTTGTCAGCCCGCTGCTTACGCTTTTTATGACCCTTGCGCCGCTGGTCAACTGGTTCTGCCTCCGGGCGTACAATCGCTATGAATACCGCACCCGGCCGCTGCGCGCGGACGTCGACAAAAAGCGGGACTACGTCACCGGCAGCGCCGGAGATTTTGCCGCCGCCAAGGATATCCGCCTGTACGGCATGGCCGACTGGCTGCGGCATCTCTATGGGGATTTGTTCGGGCAGACCATTGCCTGGCAAAAACGCCTGAGCCTTCGCCGGTTCTGCGTCCATCTGGCGGACCTGGGAATCATCCTGCTGCGGGACGGGGCCGCCTACGCCCTTTTGATTTCCATGGCCCTGCGGGGTGAAATTTCGCCTGGAGAATTCGTGCTGTATTTCGCCGCCATTTCCAATTTCGCCACCTACGTGGGAAACGTCGTCTCCGCCTGGAGTCAGATGCACACCGCCAGCCTGAAGGTCTGCGATTACCGGGAATTTCTGGATCTGCCGGACGGCGACGGCTCCGGCGCGGCCCATGCGGAGGATTTTTTAGACCACGCCCCGGAAATTACCTTCGACCACGTCTCCTTCCGCTATGAGGACGCGGAGAAGAACACCCTGGACGACGTGAGCTTCACCCTCTGCGCCGGGGAACGTCTGGCGCTGGTGGGCATGAACGGCGCGGGCAAAACCACGCTGGTGAAACTTTTGTGCGGGCTGTACCGGCCCACCTCCGGCGAAATCCGCATCGACGGCGTGCCGGTGAACCAGTTCCTGCGGCAGGATTATTACCGGCTGTTCTCCCCTGTTTTTCAGGATATTCAAACGGCGTTTTTCTCTCTGGCGGAAACCGTGGCCGGCTGCTTTGGCCCGGAGGTAGACAGGGCCCGGGCGGAGGACTGCCTGCGCCGTGCGGGCCTGGGGGAAAAACTGGACAGCCTGCCCCAGGGCATGGACACGAAGCTGGACCCCCAGGTGCATCCCCAGGGAATACGCCTCTCCGGCGGCGAGGCCCAGAAGGTGATGATGGCTCGGGCGCTTTACAAGGACGCGCCGGTGCTGGTGCTGGACGAACCCACCTCCGCCCTGGACCCCATTGCCGAAAACGAGATTTATCTGCGCTATCGGGACATGACCCAGGGCAAAACCTCCCTGTTCATCTCCCACCGGCTGGCCTCCACCCGGTTCTGCCATCGTATTCTCTTTTTGCAGGATGGAAAAATCGTCGAAGAAGGCACGCATTCTCAATTGATGGAAAAGGGCGGCGTTTACGCAAAGCTCTATGAAATCCAAAGCTGCTGGTATCGGGATGACTACAAAGGAGGCGAATCGGCATGACCCTGAAGCAACATGTGCAAATTTCCCGGCGCTCCATTGGGCTGCTGGCCCAGCTCAGCCGTCGCCATCTGGTCAGCCTTGCCCTGAACAGCGTTCTTTACGCGCTGCTTCCCTATGTGCCCATCTATTTCTCCGCCCGGCTCATCGACGCGCTGGCCCATGGGCAAAGCGGCGCCGTCCTGACGCTGTACGCCGCCCTGACGGTGGGCCTTGCCGCTGTTTTAAACCTGGCCGTGGGCTATTTGAACGCCCAGGCGGAAATCGGCTTCCGGGAAACTTACGCCGCCCACGCCTGGCGTTATGGCGAAAAGGCCATGTCGCTTTCCTATGCCTCCATCGAGGACCGGAGCGTGGCGCTTTTGCGGGAACGCATCAAAATGGAAAACCAGACCGGTTACGGCCTGTTTTACCTGCAACGGTGCCTCCGGAATATCCTCACCTATGGGGTGCAGATCATCGCCTCTCTTTCGCTGACGGCCTCCTTTTTCGCCGCGAAAAGCGTTGCGCTTCCGGGAAAAATGGCGTTTCTTGCCGGCGTCGCGGTCACTATCGCGGTGATTGTGGCGACAAATCGAAAGTCCGAACAGTTGAAAAACCGCCTCTTCGCCTCCTATGTGGACGGCAACGTGCTGCTGGAAAAATACAACCGCTATCTGGAGCATTACACCAGCGGAAAGGACATCCGCCTGTACGCCATGGAAGCGCCGCTGTCCGGCCTGGCCGCCGATCTTTATCATACCTACTGGATGCGTGAAAGGCACACAAACCTGCGCTGCGCGGGACTGGAATTGATTTCCACCCTGATGAACTACGCGCTGCGGCTGGGGATTTATCTGTTGCTCGTCTCCTCCGCCCTGTCCGGCGGCATTTCCGTGGGCTCCATCGCCCAATATGTCTCCTCGGTGATGCTGCTGCTCACCGCGGTTTCCGGCCTGGTGAGCGCCGTGCAGCTTTCGCTGGTGAATCACGTCTATACCCAGCGGTATTTTTCCTACTTTGATCTTCCCAACCCCATGTACCAGGGCAGCCTTTCCGTGGAAAAGCGGGAGGACAATCAATACGAAATCGAATTCCGGAACGTTTCCTTCCGGTATCCGGGGGCCGAATCCGACGCCCTTCGCAGCGTGAGCATGAAGTTCAACATCGGCGAACGCCTGGCGGTGGTGGGCAAAAACGGCAGCGGCAAAACCACCTTCATCAAGCTCCTGTGCCGGCTGTACGACCCCACAGAGGGCGAAATTCTGCTGAACGGCGTAGACATTCGCAAATATGATTACCATCAATATCTGGCGCTGTTCTCCGTTGTCTTTCAGGATTTCCGGTTGTTTTCCTTCTCCCTCGGGCAAAACGTCGCCGCCAGCGCCGCCTTTGACCCCCGGAAGGTCGCCGCATGCCTGAAGGAAGCGGGCTTTGCGCCCCGGGCGGATACCCTGCCCCAGGGACTGAACACCGCCCTTTATCAGGATTTCGATTCTCAGGGCGTAGAAATTTCCGGCGGCGAGGCCCAGAAAATCGCCCTGGCCCGGGCCCTTTACAAGGGCGCGCCCTTCATGGTGCTGGACGAACCCACCTCGGCCCTGGATCCAGTTTCCGAATATCAGGTCTATCGCAGCTTCAGCGAAATTTCCGGGGGCAAAACGGCGCTTTACATCAGCCACCGGCTGGCTTCCTGCCGCTTCTGCGATGAAATTCTGGTGTTCGACCAGGGGCGCATCGTGCAGCGGGGCAACCATTCCGCGCTGCTGTCCGAAAAGGACGGCGAATATGCAACTCTCTGGAACGCCCAGGCCCAGTATTACACGCCGGGAAAAACCGAATGAAATCGTTTTTCCCCATCGTAAAGGGCGTATGCCAACCGCATACGCCCTTGAAATTTTTATTCTTTTTTTATCGTGCGGTGCTGCCGCCCATTTCCAGGGCCAGCATGGCCGCGCCGATCATGCCCGCGTCGTTGCCATGCTTCGCCAGATGAATGCCGCAGGTGAGGTATTCCGGATGATGGGCGAAAGTTCGATCCAGCTCCGCGCGAATGGGCAGCAGCAGCCGGTCGCCCATGCCCGCCAGTCCGCCGCCGATGACGAACACCTGAGGGGCAAAGGTCATGATGATGGAGGTCATGCCGATGCTCAGTTCGTGAATGTACTCCGCGAACCGTTTCCGCATGGTTTCGTCTCCCGCGTCCAGGGCGCTCATGATCTGGGGCACGGTTTCTGCCCCGGTGATCCGCAAAAGCGCCTTGGCGGAGGCATAGGCCTCAAAGCATCCTTTGTGGCCGCAGGCGCACTGCAATCCGTCCGCGTGGGTAATAATATGGCCGAATTCGCAGGCGGTGTTGGTGTGTCCCCGCCAGGGATGGCCGTTGATAATGGCCGCGCCGCCTACGCCGGTGCCCAGAGTGATCTGTACCGCCGTTTCCACGCCCCGACACGCACCGTCGTAAAATTCCGCCATCAGCGCGGCGTTTGCGTCGTTGTCCACCCACACGCGCATGTTCACCCGTTCCGCCAGCATGTCTCGCAGGGGCACCCGGTTCCAGCGCAGGTTGTCCGCCGTGACCAGTCCTTCCCGGGAATTGACGTTGCCCGCCGTGCCCACGCCGCACAATTCCACCTGAGAACGGTTCACAAATTCCGCAATGCCGTCGGCCATCTTTTCGGGGTCGGCGTCGCCGGTCATGATCTTTTCCGTGGCCACCAGACCCAGGCTGGTATCGAACACGCCCAATTTAATGCTGGTGCCGCCGATGTCGATTCCCGCGATCCGCATATTCGTTTCCTCCCGCATTGATAACGCTTTTGTCAGTACCATTTTAACCGGAATGTGTTATTCTGTCGTTGCATAATCCGCGCATATAGTTGCCTTTTTTGCGCATTCTTGGAGGAGCGCCATGCGTTACGCGCCAACGCCCGTCGCACGGGAAATCGTCGTGCAGGAGCTGTATACCATTCACTATCTCGAATATTACGCCGGATACCGTTTTCAGGGGGAAAGCCATCCCTTTTGGGAATTCATCTACGCCGATCGGGGGGAAATGACCGTCACCGCCGGAGAGGAACGTTATCCGCTTCGGCAGGGGCAGATTTTTTTCCATCCCCCGGGGCAGTTTCACGCCGTGGAGGCCGACGCAAACCGGGCGGCCAATGCCATCGTGATTTCCTTCTCCTGTTCCTCCCCCGTCCTGGCGTCTCTGGCCGGCGGGCCCCGGAGCATCGGCGTAACCCAGCGCCAATTGCTCTCTTCCATCATCACCGAGGCCCGGGAGGCCTACGCCAACGATCTGGGGGATCCGGGCTTTCTGAAGCTGATTCCCTCCGGCGGCGGAGAATTCGGCGCGGAGGAATACATCGTACTGTTGCTGGAGACCTTTCTGATTCAGATGCTGCGGCTGACCCGGCTGAAGGCCCCGCGCCCCTGGGAGCAGCGGGATCGGGACCTGGGGGTGGAATACTTCACGCCGGCGGCGCAATATATCGAACGTCATATGGACGCGTACCTGAGTCTGGAAATTCTCTCCGCCTGCGCCGGAGTCAGCCCCGCCCATCTGGAACGGCTCTGCCGCCGGGCCACGGGGAAAAGCGTGGCCGCCTACTGCCGGGAACGCCGGGTGGAACGGGCCCGGGAGCTGATTCGCGAAGGGCGCATGAGCATGACCACCATCGCCGCCGCCACGGGTTTTTCCTCGGTGCACTATTTTTCCCGCACCTTTCGGGCGCTGGTGGGCATGTCCCCTCGGGAATATCTGCGCTCAGTGCAGTCCATGACCGTGCTGCCGCCCCAGGAGCGACCGGATTCTTGACAGGCCTGTTATACTGAAAAAGAGGTGATCTTCCTTGGAAAAGCAATTTGAACGCACGGTTCGGCTGATTGGCGAAACGCGTCAGCGCCGCCTGCTGGATTCCGCCGTGGCCATCTTTGGGGTGGGCGGCGTGGGCTCCTTTGTGGCAGAGGCGTTGTGCCGCGCCGGCGTAGGGAAACTGACGTTCATCGATGCGGATGTGGTGGACGTGACCAATATCAACCGGCAGCTGGTTGCCACCCATTCCACCGTGGGCCAGCCCAAGTGCCAGGTCATGGCCCGCCGCGCCCTGGACATCAACCCCCACGCGGACGTGACTGCGCTTCAAATGTTTTACGACGCGCAGACCGCCGACGAAATCGATCTGTCCAAATTTGATTATGTGGTGGACGCCATCGACAGCGTGACCTCCAAAATTCTGCTCATCACCCGCTGCGCCGCCGCAGGCGTGCCGGTAATCAGCGCCATGGGAGCCGGCAATAAACTGGATCCCACCCGGTTTCAGGTATCGGACATTTCCAAAACCAGCGTCTGTCCCCTTGCCCGGGTTATGCGCCGGGAATTGAAAAAGCGCGGCGTGGAACACCTGAAGGTGGTTTATTCCCAGGAATCCCCCGCCGTTCCCGCCGGCGATCCCCGGCTTCCTTCCAGCATCTCCTTTGTGCCCTCCGCCGCGGGGCTCGTTCTGGCCGGAGCCGTGGTGCGGGATCTCATGGGCGAATAATTTTTTACGCAAAAAACAGGCGCGAGGTTTTACCCCCGCGCCCTTTTCATTTACTTGCAGCAATGATAGCTGCCGCACATGCTTTCGCCTGCCGCGTTGCCCGTATGGCAATCCTGACAGGGCTCCACCTGAATGGAACTCAGGGAGCAGTAATCGCAGTTTTCGCAATGGTATTCGCAGCTCTGAACCCGGCAGCGAATGTTATTGTTGGGCTTTTTCTGAGACATGATCTCCACCTCCAGTTTTCTCTGCCTTTCGGCTCTCCTATCTTGCCCGCAAAAGCCCCCGCCTATGCAGTTTTCCGCGATTATTCTTCGTAACGGACGTAGGCGATCCGCGCGCTGTCGGGGGCCCAGGAATTCACATTCAGCGTTCCCTGGCCGCCGAAGAGCGAGCGCAGCTTCCGGTCGCCGGTGCCGTCGATGTTCATCACGTGCAATTCCACGTCCTTTCCCGGCGGGTGCGCCCCTGGGTCCACTTCCGGCCCGTAGGAAAGATACGCCACTCGCTGCCCGTCCGGGGAAATGTGCGGGAACCATTCGTTGCGCTGGGTAAAGGTCATCCGCGTCTGCTGTTCTCCATCGGCGGTCATGCGGAAAATCTGCATCTTACCCGCCCGCACGGAATTAAACCAGATGTACTTGCCGTCCGGAGTATATTCCGGGCCGTCGTCCAGCCCCGGAGCCGTGGTCAGCCGCCGCTCCTCGCCGCCGGAAACGGCAATGTCATACACGTCGAATTCCCCGTCTCTGCTGGCGCAATAGGCCAGCCGCCTGCCGTCCGGAGAAATGCCGTGGAGATAGGAAGGCGCCTTTTCCGTCACCAATCGCGGCTCGCCGCCGGACAGGGGCAGCACATACACCTGAGAATGGCCCTGCGCTCCGGCGCAGCTGATGCCCAGCGTGCGCCCATCCCGGGAAACCACGTGGTCGTTGTTGCACCGGACGCAGCTGCCCGTGTCCACCGGCGCAACCCTGCCGGTGGCAATCTCAATGGTGAAAAGCCGTCCCTCCGCGTTGTAAAGCAGCCGATCGTCCGCCAGCCAGTTGGGCGCCTCGATTCGTTCCGGGAAATCCGCCACCGGCGTGACCTCCAGGGTGTCTGTGTGAAGAATCTCCAGATGCGATATTACCCCATGCGTGTTCCTCCTTCGTCGTCCTTTTCCCATGATAAATCAATCCTCGCCCGCCGGGCCTGAGGCATTTGCAGCGCCCGCTCCAGGCGATATCGTTTCCCATCCTTGATAAAATTCGCGCCGGTTTGCTTGAAGTGAAAATCCGTGCGGGTGCGCAGGCATTGTTCCCGCAAGTTCAGCACCCAGTCGTAGTCCAGCTCCTGGGCCTCCGGGCCGGATTCACCCCCGGCGATGACCCGCCGAATTTTCCCCGTGGCCAGATATTTTTCCGCGTCCATGTTCCCCAGCATGGGCTCGCAAACGAGGAATCGATGCTTCAGGGGCAGCGCCAGAAATTCGTCCAGCCGCTGATCCAGCCGTTTCTGATTTTCGGCCGTTGCGCCGATGGAAACGTTCTCCCAACCTTCTCCCCAGTCCGGCGGCAGGCACGCGCCAATGCGCAGCACCCGCTTGGTGATGATGAAAAAATGCACGCTTTTCCGGACGCGTATCATCTCCCAGGCCTCCGCCCGCCAGGAATCGGCCTGTTCCAGAAAAAAATCCGAGGTCATGCAGGTGAAAATGCTGCTGCCGTCCGGAATTTTCCATCCGTTTTTGCCCTTTTTCATGGGCAGCGCAAAATCCGCCGTCTTTTCGATCTGCGTGGGATCCCGTCCCACGGACAAATCTCTTCGGTACATATAGCAATGGGCGCAGCCTTCGCTGATTTTCCTGCATCCGTGCCATGGATTCCAGGTATCCTTCAAACAGTCCGCCTCCCATATAGTATCCGGGCCGCGCCTGAACATTCCATTTCAAGCGCGGCCCTGAAAGCCTTTTTATTTTCCGGATTCAATTTCCTTGCGCAGGGTCTCCAGCGCGGTTTCCAGCTGGTTGTCGTTTTCCACGTTCACCCCGCGGATGGACGCGTCGTAATCCTCGTCCAATTCCACCGTCACGTCCGGCTCCACGCCCACTTTGTGGATACTGCGGCCGCTGGGGGTGAAATAACGGGATTCGGTGTACTGCATGCCCGCGCCGTCGGGATAGGTCACCAGCAATTGCACGATGCCCTTGCCGAAGGAAGTGGTGCCCACCAGGGTGCCCCGCTCATAATCCTGCACGGAGGCCGCCAGAATTTCGGAAGCGGAGGCGGAATTGCCGTTAATCAGCACTGCCAGCGGAATGTCCCAATATTCGTCGGAGGAATAATAGGAAGACACGTCGCCCGCCCGGTCCTCGGTGTACACAATGCGGCCCTTGGGCAGAATCTGGTCGGCAATGGTCACCACGGAGGACAGCAGCCCGCCGGGGTTATCCCGCAAGTCGATTATCACGCCGGAAACCTTCTGCTCCTTGAAATAGTCCAGCGCCTTGATGAAATCCTGGGCCGTGGTGGATTCGAATTCGTAAATCCGCACATATCCGATATCGTCGATGAGCTGATATTCCACGTAATTGATCTGCACGTCGCCGCGGGTAACCTGCAGCTCCAAAGGCTCGCCGTTCCGCAGGAAGGACAGGGTGACTTCCGTGTCCGCCACGCCGCGGATCATGTCCACCGCTTCGTCCAGATCCTTGTAATTCTGAATGTTCAGCGTCACGCCGTCGATGGCGATAAGCTTGTCGCCGGAAAGCACGCCCGCCTTTTCCGCGGGAGAATTGGCGAACACCCGCACCACGTTAATGGCACCTTCGCCGTCCATCTGCACGCTCATGCCCACGCCCTTGTAATTGCCGTAGGTGGATTCCTCCCGGGCGGCCATGTCGTCCACGGTGTAATAGAAGGTGTAGGGGTCGTCCAGCGAGGCCAGCATGCCGTCGATGGCGCCCTGCACCAGGGTATCCTGGTCCACTTCTTCATAATATTGGTCGGTAATGGTCTTGCGCACGTCCTCCAACCGGGAATAGCGATCCAATATCGCCTGTTCCTCGTCGGTAATGGCGCGGCCGGAGGCGTTGCCCACGCCGCCGGTGGCCATCATCGTAATGGTGGAGGAAGCCACCGCCACCAGAACCAGCGCCCAAATCACCGCGGCCACCGCTGTCAAGCGTCTTTTCATTTTCCGTCGTCCTCCCTTTTGTGTCTGGTCAGATTCGTATCTTCGGGGCGTTGCCGCTGCGGTTGAGCAGCATCATCAGTTTAAAGGTCACCGCGTCGTCGAACTGGCGCAGGTCAAATCCCGTGAGCCGCTGCACCTTTTCCAGCCGGTAAACCAGCGTGTTTCTGTGAATATACAGCTTCCGGGCGGCTTCGGAAAGGTTCAGGTTGTTTTTGAAAAACACCTCTATGGTGTGCACCATTTCCTCGTTGAACAGCCGCGCCGTCTGCACGTTGAAGATTCGCGCGCCGTAAGCGGCTCCGGCTTCGTTGGGAATGGTGGCCAGAAAGCGTTCCAGCAGAAGCCTGCGATACAGAAACACCCGCTCGTCCGCCCGAAAATGACTGCCCACGTTGATGGCCTCCCGTGCCTCGGCCATGGCCGCCGGCAGCTGGGTCAGGTTCTCCCGGGGATCGGATACGCCGATGAGCACGTCCATATCCGCCTCGGCAAACGCGTTTTCCAAATCCGCGGGCAATTTCTGCAAATCCTCAAAGCTGCTTTCCCGGGGCAGCTGGCGCACCACCGCCACGCTGTGCCGGCTCATGTCCGTAAACATATCCCTTTCCGCGTCCAACACCTCGGAAAGCTGCTGGGAAATCTGGTCGCAGGTCAGCGTGCGGGAATACAGGCACACCACACATCGTTCCCCGTCCATTTCAAAGCCATGCGCCGCCGCCAGAGATTCCATTTCCGCGGCGTCGTTTTCGCCCCGCAGAATCAGCCGCAGCGCCTGGGAACGATCCGTCGCGCCGATGTCCACCTTCAAAATCATGCCGATCAATTCCGAGGCCAGCACCGCGCAATTGCGCACGTCGCCGCTGTCTCCGGTAAGGCAGAGATACAGCCTTCCCTCTTCCCCGGGCAGATGCTCCGGGCGAATGCCGATCAGCGTCACGCCGCCGTAAATCAGGGGCCGGGAAGGATCGTTGCGCACCGCCTCCGGCAGCGTCAGGTGGCGCTGGTCGCCTTCAGGGTAAAGCACGTTTCCTCCGTCGTCCATTAGAAGGGCGGGGTTGTCAATTTGTTCCAAGATATGTGCAATTCGCTGCACTGCGTGGTGATCCAGATACATCTGATCCTCCGTTTTCCGCGTCTGTCCGCTTCCGCGCGTCCCCATTCCCCATCGCCGCGCGTTCCAGCCGGGAGTTTGCCCCATTCGGGGCCTGTTGTCTTTCTTTCCTTCTGATATATGATACTATTTTTTGTGCAACCTGTCAACTCTGTAATCGTTATTTGTAAACATTCATCAGTACGCCCCAAATTCCATGGGCCTCGGCGCTTGATTGTTAATGCGCTAAGTGTTATACTGTTGACAATACGTATACGAACGGAAGTGTTCCATTTCATGAATCTTGTCAGGCGCTGCTTTGGCATCAAGGATTATCCGGAAAACAGTCAGCCCACGCTTATGGAGCTGTACAAAGAGAATCTCTCCATTGCCTGGCCCGCCACGGTGGAAGGCGCGCTCATGGCCATCATCGGCTCGGTGGACACCATGATGGTGGGCACCCTGGGTTCGGAGGCCATCGCCGCCGTGGGCATCACCGGCCAGCCCCGCATGATTTTGCTGATTCTGGCCCAGGCCCTGTGCGTGGGCACCACGGCGCTGGTGGCCCGGCGCAAGGGCGCGGACGACCGGGCGGGGGCCAATTCCACCCTGATGCAGTCCATGTTCGTGGTGACGCTGCTGGGCTTCCTCATGGCCGCGGTGGGCTACATTTTCGCCGAACCTTTCATGCGCTTTGCCGGCGCCAATGAAGAAACCCTAGGCCTGGCTACGGATTATTTCAAAATCATCGCCCTGGGCTTCCCCTGCAGTTACTGGAACCTCTGTCTCTGCGCCGCCATGCGGGCCATCGGCCAGACCCGCATCACCATGGTGACCAACATCACCGCCAATCTGGTAAACGTCTGCTTCAATTACTGCCTCATCGGCGGCCATCTGGGCTTCCCGGCCATGGGGGTCAGGGGCGCGGCCCTGGCCACCACCATCGGCACCTGCGTGGCCTGCGTCATCGCCTTCTGGTTTTCCATGCGCCCGGACGGTTATCTGCAGTTCCGGTTCCGCATTCCGAAATTCGACCGGGTTACCCTGGGCGGCCTGTTCAAGGTGGGTTCCTCCTCCATGGCGGAATCCGTCTTCCTGCGCCTGGGCTTTCTGATTAATGCCCGGCTCATCGCCGGCATCGGTACCAGCGCCATGGCCACCTATCAGATCGTGCAGCAGACCACCGGTCTTTCCTTCACCCTGGGCGACGGCATCGCCGCCGCAGGGGCTACCATGGTAGGTCAGTCCCTGGGCGCCAAGCGAAAGGACCTGGCCATGGCCAACGTGCGCATCAGCCGCAAGCTTTCCGTGGTCACCTCTCTGGTGCTGATGGCGCTGATTCTGGTGTTCCGCCGTTCCCTGGCGGCGTTGTTCACCACCGACGAGGCCATTATCTACGGCGCGACCCTGGCCTTCCTGGTGGTGGTGGTGGGCATTCTGCCGCAGAACGGCCGCGTGGTGTATTCCGGCTGTCTGCGGGGCGCGGGCGACGTAAAGTACGTAGCCGTCTGCTCCCTCATCAGCGTGGCCATTCTCCGCCCCATTTTTACCTATGTTCTGTGCTATCCTGTAAACGAGGCGTTTCCGCACCTGCAAATGGCCATGACCGGCCCCTGGATCGCCTTTGTGCTGGATGCTTTTGTGCGGGAAATTCTCCTGTACCATCGCATCCGCCAGGGCAAGTGGCTGAATATTCGCCTGTAATCATTGCTCAAAGGAGGAATTTTCATGTTGGAATTCAAATTTGATACACAGATGCTCATCGAAGGCTGCAAGCTTTCGGAAGAAGCCATGGTTCAGTACATCACCGAGCATTTCAAGGGAGACTGCCTGCTGGCCGTGGGCGATTCGGAATTTTTCAAGATTCATTTCCACACCAACGAGCCCTGGCAGCTGTTGGAATTCGCCGCCTCTCAGGGCGAAATTTACGACGTGGTCATCGAAAACATGGAGCGTCAGGAACAGGGCCTGCAGGGATGAACAGACGCGCCCCGGCAAAGAATTTTCTCTGCCGGGGCGTTTTTATGCGCTTGTCAGAATTCGATTTCCATGCCGTCGTAGGCCACGATAAAGCCCGGCAGCTGCTTCTGCAGTTCCGCCATGGGGGCCGCGCCATTGTGGGAAAAATGATTGGCCACAAAAATGGTATGCGCATCCGCCGCGCCGCAGGCAAGCAGCTTTTCCCGCATGCGCAGGTTGTCCGCCGCGCCCATGTGGCCGATGTATTCCGCCTGAATCACGCCGTTGGTGCAGTCCAGCGAGATCAGGTCGATTTTCTTTCCTGCCAGATAGTCCATGTCCGCCGGGGTAAGTTCATCGGTGTCGTGGGCATACAGCAGCTTTTTTCCATCCTTTTCAATGAGATAGATAAACGCCTCTTCCCCCCGCAGATACGCCCGATTTTCGAAAACCACGGGCCAACGAGCGTCCGGTTCCCAGCTGAGGCAATGCACCGCCTCCAAAGGCGTCACCTGATAGCCCTCGATTTCCACGGTTTCAAAGGCCTGCAGCTGCTTTTTGTTCTGCCAGGGGCCTACGCTGTATTTCTCCAATACCTGCATCACCTTGCCGTTGCCGTAAACGGTCATGGGGCGGTCGCCGTCCAATTTGTTGGCAAAGCCGGGCCGACGATAGGTCACGTCGCAGGGCTCCAGATGGTCTTCGTGGCTGTGAGTAATCAGCACCGCGTGAATGTCCGTGTAATCCAGGTTTTCAGAAATCATCTGCCAATAGGAATCCGGGCCGAAATCCAGCTTCAGCGTGCCGTCCAGCAGCGCGCCCGCCCTGCGTCGAATCTCCTTGCCGCCGGCCTTGCGGGCATAGGCGCACATTTCACACCGGCAAAACAGCGCGGGAATGCCCTCCGCAGCCGCGGTTCCCAGGTATTTCAGTTTCATGGAGTCTCTCCTTCCAATACGCTTTTGCCCATCATTATAAACAGCCTCCGGCGGTTTGTCAATCGCCGAAGGCTGTTTTCCCCGAAGGGATCGGGGTGCTTTATTCCTCGTCCTTCCAGACTTCTTTGACCATAATAAATGCCGCCCAGGCCTTGGACCAGCGCTTCCGCAATTTCTTCACGGGTAATACCGTTTTCACGGGCGCTTTCCAGGTGATAACGGAAGAAATAATCCACCAACCCCTGGGCCATCAGCGCCGTCACCGTCACAACAGACCGGTCCCGCAGGGAAAGCTTGTCCTCCCGGCTCCATACCTGGCCGAAAAGAACGTCGTCGTTCAGTTCCGCAAATTTCGGTGCAAATTCTCCCAGGGCGTCTCTGCCCGCCGTCTGCTTGATCGCCATATTATTTCTCCTCCTGTTTTTATTTCTGATACGGTGCTATGCCCATTTCCCGGAACCATTCCGCCAGCTCCTCCGCCCCGGTATCGGCGGAAAAACGCGCTCCCTCCAGCCAGATAACGTCCTCCCAGAAAGATCGTGGGCCTCCACAAAGGTTTCTACGATTCGGGGGGCCTGTCCCCACCAGATGGGAAACGCCAGAATCACGACGTCATATTGCTCCATGTTCGGCACCGTTTCCGCCAGCGTCGGGCGGCAGGTTTCATCTGACATCTCCTGATTGGCCCGGCATTCGTCGTTGTTGTAATCCAGATCCTCGGCGGTATACGGCGTTTCCGGCTGAATGCGGAACAGCTCCGCGTTCAGATATTCCGCGGCCGCCTGGGCCAGGGGCCAGGTGTTCCCCGTGGCGGAAAAGCACGCCACCAGTATTTTGGAATCCGTGGGCGCAAAGGCCGCTTCTTCTTCCGCCATGGCCAGACTCGCCGGCAAAATCAGCGCCGCCAGCACCATAAGCGTCAACGCTCGTTTCATCCTGTACCCTCCGTTTTCGTTATGCTTTTTTGTCCTCCACGGTCCATACCTGCTTTTCCCCGGCGGCGGCCCGGGTGTTCTGGGCCATTACCCCCACCAGGGCGTGGGGCACGTACGGCGCCTCCAGATAGGCCGTTTCCTCCGGCGTAAGCTGCATCTCGGCCGCCTGCACCGCGCCCTGCAAATGGCTTTCCCTGGTCATGCCCGTCACCGGGAACGCGCCCTTTTCCAGCAGCCATGCCAGGGAAACTGCCGCCATGGATACCCCGCGCTTTTCGGCAATTTCCGCCACCCGGGCAATGATCTGCCCGTCGGTTTCCTGGGTCGCGTCGTATTTCAGGTGGGCGTAAGCATCCTGCTCCAGCCGCCGGGTGGTCTGCCCCGGTTTTCGGGAAAGGCGGCCCCCCGCCAGGGGACTGTAGGGAGTCACGGCGATGTGCTCCTTCTGACAGTAGGGAATCATCTCCCGCTCTTCCTCCCGGAAAATCAGGTTGTAGTGCCCCTGAATCGAAATAAATTTTTCAAATCCTTCCCTCTCCGCCAGGGCGTTGGCCTTGCACAGCTGCCATGCAAAGCAGTTGGAAATGCCGATATACCGGGCCTTGCCCGCCTTCACCGCCTGGGTCATGCCCTCCAGAATCTCCTCAATAGGCGTAAGGTAGTCCCACATGTGGCAGATGTACAGATCCACATAATCCATACCCAGATTTTTCAGGCTGGTGTCCAGCCGGTTCAGCACGTGCTGCTGCCCAGTAACGCCCTTCTGAATTTCCTCCTGGGTGCGGGGCGGAAATTTCGTGGCCACCACCACGTCCTCCCGCCGGCTGAAATCTCGCAGGGCCCGGCCCACAAACTGTTCGCTGGTGCCTCCCTGATAACCGATGGCCGTGTCGTAAAAGTTGATTCCGCTTTCCAAGCCCCGGCGGATAATCTTCCGGGAATCCTCTTCCTGCAGCGTCCAGGCGTGCTGACCGCGGCCGGGATCGCCAAATCCCATGCAGCCCATGCAAATCCGAGAAACCCGCAAATCCGTATTGCCCAAATTGCCGTATCGCATCTTTCCGCCTCCTGCCGTTTTTCTGAAAAACCGTCTCTGCCTCTATTATACGTTTTTCCCCTAAAATGTCTAATGCTTATCCATCATCGTTCATTATAACAAAAAGTTATTTTTCAGCCGGGCAAAATCGATCAACGCACTCACCGCCGGAGGATACGCCTGCTGTTTTTTCCATGCCAACGCCGCCCCCAATTCCAGAGACGGCGGGGCTAGCGGCACAAACTTCAGCCCCTCGTAATTGCACTCCAACCGCAGACACAGCGCCGCGCCCATCCCCTTCTGCACCAGTATCGCGGCGTTGTACAGAAGATTATAGGTAGCCGTCACCCGCAGCCGGTGATAAGAATCGCCAAACCATCGGGCCAGTTCCCGCTGCACCAGCGTCCGTTCCGGCAATATCAGCGGCACGTCCACCAAATCCTCCGGGGCTATCGCCTGTTTATTCGCCAACGCGCCGTCCTCAGGCGTTAAAATTCCGAATTCCTCTTCCGATGGAAATTTCAGAAAATCATATCGCTCCAATTCCGCCGGCAGGGAGAAAATGCCCAAATCCAGGGTACCGTTGTCAATCCGCTCCCGAATCAGATCCGCGCCCGCGCTGAACAGCGTGTATCGCACGCCGGGATGTTCCCCGGCAAAGCGCCCCAGCAGTTCGGCAAATTGGGAAAAGCCCATCAGTTCCCCGCTGCCGATGGCGATTTCTCCGGTCAGTTGATGGGGCTCCCGTCGAAAATCCCGGGCGGTTTTCTCCGCCAGATCCAACATTTCCTGGGCCCTCCGCCGGAGCAGCCGCCCCTCCTCCGTCAGTGTCACCCGCTTGCCCTTGCGTTCAAAGGCCCGGATGCCCAGTTTCTCCTCCAATTGAGCAATCTGCCGGGATACGGCGGGCCGGGAAACGTGCAGCTGTTCCGCGGCACGGGTAATGTTCTCCTCCCTGGCCACCGCCAGAAAATATTTCAGCACCCGCAATTCCTTCTTTATCGCCTCACGCTCCATTGTATCACGCGGCGCGACCCCTTTACAAGAGAAGAGCTGCCCGCCGGACAGCTCTCAATTGTTGAAACGATAGAAGATCGGGGCGGCACTCGCTTTTCGGCAAGGCCGCCCCATGGTTCTGTTACATCATGTCGGGATTCACGAAGGTCTGCGTTGCGGTATCGGGCATGATCATCTGCAGGGTATCCACGCCCACATACGGCGCGTCTGCGTTCAGATCAATGACCTCCAGCGGCACAAATCCGGAATCGCTCACATACAGGCTGTTGATGTACTCCTGCAGGTTCCGGGTGGCAATCATGGTGGTCTGGTCGAACACACCTTCCGTGGCCGCGCCTTCACCCTCGAAGCTCATCCAGCCCCATTCCACCAGCTTGCGCTGATAGTTGGAAATCTTCTCCCAATCGGAAGTACCGTCCATGGGCGTATCCCACATGCCCTGCTGCACCGGCTCGGAATAGTCGGGCTCAGAATCATCGGGCTCGGTGGGCTGTTCCGGTTCGGTATAATCAGGTTCCGCGGGCTGTTCCGGTTCGGTATAATCGGGTTCCGCAGGCTGTTCCGGCTGAGCCGGAGCCGTGCGGGTCAGGGTGATCCGGGTAGACGCGCCGTTTTCGGCCGTGCCGTTTACCGGAATCGCCACGATTTCCAGGGTGTACGCCGCGCCCTCGGCGAAATTGTCCGCCGCCAGGTTCATGCTGGTCTGGGTCACGCCGTTCACCTGCGACAGGGGATCGCCGTCCTGATCGTACAGATACAGGTCATAGCTTCCCACGTCGCCCTCCGCATACCAGCTGACGCTCAGATCATTGCTGAAAGTGCAATATGCGCCGTCAAATGCGTCGCTGCCTTCGATGTTCACCACCGGTGCGCTCACGTTGTACACAGGCTCCGCGGGCTGCTGGGGCTCGGGGGTGATCTCCGGTTCCGCAGGCTGTTCCGGCTGAGCCGGGGCCGTGCGGGTCAGGGTAATCCGGGTGGACGCGCCGTTTTCAGCCGTGCCGTTTACCGGAATCGCCACGATTTCCAGGGTGTACGCCGCGCCCTCGGCGAAGTTGTCCGCCGCCAGGTTCACGCTGGTCTGGGTTACGCCGGCCGCCTGTGAAACCACATTGCCGTCCTGATCATACAGATACAGGTCATAGCTTCCCACGTCGCCCTCCGCATACCAGCTGACGCTCAAATCGCCAGTGAATGCGCAGTTTACGCCGTCGTATGCGTCGCTGCCTTCGATGTTCACCACCGGTGCGCTCACGTTGTACACAGGCTCCGCGGGCTGCTCGGGTTCGGGGGTAATCTCCGGTTCCGCGGGCTGCTCGGGTTCGGGGGTAATCTCCGGTTCCGTGGGCTGCTGGGCGGCCTTGGCCAGATTCACGCTGGCAGAAGCGCCGGTTTCCTCCGTGCCGTCCACCGGCACCGCGCAGATCGTCAGGGTGTAAACGCTGCCCGCCTCAAAGGCGCCGGCATTCAGGTTCAGGGAATTGGTGGTAACCTCCGCCGCGGAATTGATCATCGTGCCGTCCGCGCCGTAAAGGTACACGTTGTAGTAAGCCAGATCGCCTTCCGTGCTCCAGGTAATGGTCACGCTGTCGCCGTCAATCCAGTAGACATTGCCGTCGAAATTGGCGTAATTTTCCACGTTGACCGTGGGCTGGCTTACGGTGTGCGCCGGTTCTTCCACAGGCTCCGGCGTAACTTCGGGGTTCTGTTCTGCGGGAGCTTTCGCGGGTTCGGCAGGGGCTTCCGTCTGGGCCGCCGCCCGCGCGATATAGATCGTAGATTCCACATCGCCGCTGGGTTCGTGGGCCACTACGGTCACGCTGTATACATTGCCTTCCGGCAGGTTCGCGCCCGCCATGTACATGGCTGTATATTCGGTGTTGTCCGCCTGCTGCAGCACGTTGCCCTCCGCATCCTTCAGATAGAGGGTGTAACTGGTGGCCTCGCCGGTGCTGCTCCAGGAAATCAGCGCCGTGGTTTCCTCGCCGATGTAATACACATCGTCCGCCAGCGTCGCGTCGTCCACCGTTACCTGCACCTGCACGGGCGTCGGCTCGACTGTGGGTTCGGGCGTGGGCTCGACCGTGGGTTCGGGCGTAGGCTCCTCCGTGGGTTCAGGCGTAGGCTCCTCCGTCGGTTCGGGCGTAGGCTCCTCCGTCGGTTCCACGGTAGGCTCTTCCGTGGGTTCCACGGTGGGCTCTTCCGTTACCGCTTCCGTAGGTTCGGGCGTAATCTCCTGAGTGGGTTCGGGAGTCGCTTCCTCAGGCGCGGCCAGGTAGACGGTTTCGTCCACCGTTTCGCCCTCGCCGTTGGCCGTGATGCGCAATCCGTAGGTTTCGCCGGGGACCATGGCGTTTTCGTCCACGTTCATGGCCATTTCCGCCGTGTTATATTCGCCGCTGAGCACGTTGCCCTGGCCGTCGATCATTTCGACGCTGTAATCCTTCACATCGCCGTCCGCCTGCCATTCTACCCGGGCGTCCTGACCCAGATACCAGGTGTCGCCAATCTTGTCGGCGTTAATCACGGTGATGTTGATGACGATGGGCTGCACGGGCGCTTCCGTGGCCGGAGGCTCGGTGGGATCCGGCTGCGTGGAAGCCGCGGTCAGCTGAATGTTGGTGGCACGACCCGCATTTGCGTCGGTGCCGGTGTAATAGGCCCGCACCTCCAGCGTGTAGGTCACGCCCTCGGTCAGGTCGGCGGACTGGAGCGTCACGAAGTTGTCGGACACGTCCTCCAGGGTTTTCACTGCGTTGCCTTCCGCGTCCTTCAGCGTCAGATTGTAGCTTACGCCCTCAACGCGGGTCCAGGCAAAGCGCGCGCCTTCCGCGCCCACCACGTACACGTTGCCATCCATGGCGTAATCGCCGCTTACGCTGATTACAGGAACGTCCACCGGCGGCACGGGGGTCACTTCCGGCGTGGGCGTAGGCTCCACGGTGGGCAGCACCTCCGGCGTGGGCACCGGGGTCGGTTCAGGCGTCGGCTCTTCCCGCACGGGGGTCACGATGGTAATGGAGCTGGTCTTGGCGTTCTTCATGGTGCCGTTTTCCGGAATGGCGGAAATGGTGATGGTATAGGCCTCGTTGGCATGCAGAGCCGTCACGTCCAGCTTGATTTCCGTGTCGTACAGATAGCCGTTGCGCACCAGGCAGCCGGAGCCGTCCGTGATTTCCATATAATATCCGTCCACCGATCCGGTTACCTGCCAGCCGATGGTCACGCTGCCCTCGTTCACCGTATAACGGCCGGGCTGAGTCTCGTCGGAATAATTGGAAATGTAGAACTTGGGCGCGGAGATTTCCGCAATCACGGGCTTATAGGGCGCGTCCGGACCGAAGAGCAGCTCCTGGGTCACCGGATCGGCCACGCCGGTAATGGGCAGGCCCGCCATCTTCTGGAATTCCTTCACCGCCGCCGCGGTTCTGCGGCCATAATAGCCGTCCACGTCGCCGCTGTCCAGATATCCCAGATCCCGCAGCCGCCGCTGCAGTTCGGCCACACGGTCGTTGTTGTCGCCGCGGCGCAGGGTGATATATCCGCTGTAGGTAGGCGCATTCCGGGAGAACAGCTTCTGCTGCATGTAAGCGCTGGCAACGCCGCTCTGCACCATGCCGCACTCCCGCTGGAACAGCTTCACGGCGGCCTTGGTGGCGGAATTGTAGGTGGAGCCGGCGGTGCCTTCCAGATAATACAGCTCCTTCAGCCGCCGGTTCATGGCACGAACCCGCCAGCCGCTGTCGCCGTAATTCATTTCAAAATAGGAAGAGCACTTGGGAGCGGTGACGCTGTAGATGGCCTTCAGCGTTTTCGCGTCCGCCACGCCGCTCTGGTTCAGGCCGTTTTCCTCCTGGAACAGGCGCACGCCTTCCCGGGTGTAGGGGCCGTAAATGCCGTCGGCCGGGTCGGCCATGTAGCCCAGGTAACGCAGCCGTTCCTGCATCTCGGTCACCCGCAGGCCGCGGGCGCCATAGGAAATCTGGCGATACTTGTCGTATACCGGGGGATTGCCGTCGAACAGGTATTCCTGGGTGTCCTTGTCGGCAATGCCCGTCACCTTAAAGCCGTTGAAATCCTGGAAAAGCCGCACGGCGTAACGGGTGCGGGGCCCGAAAATGCCGTCCACCTTGTCGTTGAGGTATCCCAGATCCGTCAACGCCTGCTGCAGCTCGCTCACCGCGTCGCCGCGGCTGCCGTAGCTGAGCACCTGATACTTCCGGGCCGGGGTGAGAATATCAAAGGTATTGATTTCCGAAGACAGGGGCGTCATGGCCAGCAGGGTGATCTTGGTCTTCTCGTTGGCCTGAGCCGCCTCGTCGTAGATGCCGTTTCCGGAATCGGAAACAAAATTGAAGTTGAAGGCCAGCACATATCCCGCGTCCTCAGGCTCCTGAGCGTACACGTTCAACTGGCCGCTGACGCCGCGGATGGACACGTTTTTCATGTCCACGCCCTGGGGCACCGTCACCGTGGCAAATTCCGTCACCGTGCAGCTTTCCCCGCGAATGGCGTAAACCTTGCCCGTGTCGGCCATGACCAGCGCCTGGTCGTAACTGGCGGTGAGGCACTGGGGCTGGCCCAGGCCGTTCATGTTCACGTCCTGCCAGGAAAGGGTGTCCGGGGAATACTGCCGCAGCACCCGGCCTTCCTTGGCTTCGGTAATGTAATAAACATAGCCGTCCATGGTCTCAAACTGATCCACGTCTCCGGCGATTTTAGAGGTAAAAATCTGCGTGGGATCGTCCAGATACAGATCGCCGCTGGCGGTCAGGATCAGATCTTTGCCGTTCATAACCCGGCGTTCCACGCCCAATTGGCCGTTGAATTCGCTGACCATGCCGAAGGTGCCGTCCAGCACCACCGCGCCGGCGTCCTGGGCAAAGCAAATCATCAGCCCGTGATAGGAAATCTGCAAATCCTCCACGTTTTCTTCCGAGGAATAGATTTCCTTCAGCGCACCGCCATAGGTGAGATACTGCACCTTGGCAGGCTCCTGGGCGGTGACGAAATAGATGCCTTCGCCGCCGTAACCGCATGCCAGGGTCACGCCCTGGGCCATAACGGTTTCCGTAGAGGTGGCAAAATCGGCGCAGACCAGATTATAAACTCCGTCTGTGCCCGTCTCCACCAGGTACACCACCCGCGTGGCGTCGATGGCCACCAGGGTGTAGGCATCCGTGGCGTTGATCCTGGTATCGTATCCGGTAAGGATTACGCCGCCGGTGCTGTCCAGATAGGCGGAAATATGATCGTTCTGAACCACGACGTCCGCCAGGCCTGTGCACGACAGGCAAAGCAACACCGCTGTCAGAAGCGCCGCGAACCTTTTCTTCATTGCCCTTTTCCTCCTTATGGGATTTGTCCTTTAGACGCAGTTTTTCCCAGGTTGTTCCATGAAAATTCCGCGAAAACCAAAGGTTGGGGCCGCCGCGAAATTCGGCAGCCCCTGTGTTTATCGGGTGGATTTGTCGTAGGGAATGCCCTCCGCCTTGGGCGCCCGGGATTTTTTGCTGGTCAGCACCAGCAGAATCATGGTCACCAGGTAGGGCAGCATCAGATAAATATATTCGCTGGACTTCACCCCTTCGAAGCTGGGCAGGAAGGGAATGGAGGAGCTGTAGGAGCCAATGATCTTGAAAAAGGCGAAGAACAGGGATGCGCCCAGAATGCTCAGGGGCTTCCAGTTGCCGAAGATCATCACCGCCAGAGCCAAAAAGCCGTAGCCCGCCACCGTGGACTGGAAGCCGGAACCGGCCGCCACCGTGAAGGCCAGGCCGCCGATGCCCGCCAGGAATCCGGAAATACACACGCCGATATAGCGCATTTTGTACACGTTGATGCCCACGGAATCCGCCGCCTGAGGATGTTCGCCGCAGGCCCGCAGCCGCAGCCCCAGCCGGGTTTTATAAATCAGCACCGAAACCGCGATCAGCAGCACGATAGCGATGGGCGTGGTCAGATACATGCTTTTGAACAGGAATTTCTCGAAAAACGCCTGCACGCTCTGGCCAAAGCCCGCGCCATAAACCGCGCCGGAGGATTCCACGGTGATTCGCGTCCAGTTGGGAATCAGAATGGTGGTATTGCCCTGGCCCTGAATCGCCCAGGTGAGCACCACCGCAAAGGCGGGAGCCAGCATGTTCAGCGCCGTGCCGCCGATGGTCTGATCCGCCATCAGGTTAATGGAGGCAAAGGCCAAAAGCAGCGAGTACAGCACGCCCGCCAGCGCCGCGGCCAGAATCGCCGCAAACACCGCCAGCTGGGGCGCGTCGTGAATCAGCCGGTAGACAAGCGCCCACCATCCGGACAGGCCCTCCCCCGCCTCCAGCATTTTGCAGGCCGTCTGATAGGCGTTGTTCAGCTGGCCCAGAATCAGGCAGCTGATCAGCGCGCCGATAATCATCACGCCCTCCAGGGCAATGTTGATAATACCGCTGCGCTCCGAGCACATGCCGCCCAGTGCCACCAGCAATAGCGGAATGGCGAACAGCAGCGTGGAGGAAAGAATATCCGCAAGAAGCATCATTTGGCGTCTGCCCCCTTTCCATTTTCCTGCAATGCGTGCTTTTTCGCGCCCACGCGGGTGATGATTTCCCGAATCAGCAGCGAGAAGGCGCTGAGGTAGATAATCACGGCGATGATAATGTCGATAATCTCCTTGGCAAACTGTGGCTGCAGCGCGTCGCCGCCCACCTGAATGTAGGAAATGAACATGGCCGAGAAAATGGTGCCCAGAGGATTGGAGGAAGCCAGCAGCGCCACGGGAATGCCGTTGAAGCCCATGCCCAGCAGCGTCTTTTCAATGACGTACTGCGCCGTGCCGCTCAGGTAGTAAAGCGCGCCGCCCACGCCGGAGAGCGCACCGGCAATCACCATGGAAAGCACGATGTTCTTTTTGGCGTTGATGCCCGCGTACTGGCTGGCGTTGCGGTTGTAGCCGCAGGCCTTCAGCTCGTAGCCGAAGGTGGTCCGGTTCAGCACCACCCAGGTGATGATCGCAAAAAGGATGGCGATGAAAATGCCGATATTAATGTAGGGAGAATTCAGCACCTCGTCCAGCCCCAGCTTGGGCAGCAGGGCGGATTTGTTGGCGGCGCTGATGGCCGCGGTCTTGTTTTTATAAGGTGCGCCCCAGAAGCTGGCCAGCATTTTGGGCATGTTGTTCAAAGCCAGGTTCACGCCGAAAAGGCCGATCCAGTTGAACATAATGGCGGTAATAACCTCGTTGACGTTGAAAAATGCCTTGAACAGGCCGGGAATCGCCCCCCAGATGGCGCCGCCCACCATGGCTGCCAGAATGCACACGTACCAGGGCAATCCAAACTGAATGCCCGCCACCAGCGCGAAGAACGCGCCCACAGTATACTGGCCGGATGCGCCGATGTTAAACAGACCGGTTTTGAAGGCGAAGCCCACGGAAAGGCCCGTCATCAAAAGGGGCGCGGCGGTGTAAAGCACCTTGCCGAACTTCTCCGGCGTGCGCAGGCCGGTGGTCAGAATGTTGTTTAATCCGTTCAGCGCCGCCGAAGGATTGAAAATTTCCAGCAGAATAAAGCCAAAGAGCATGCCCAGGAGTATGGAGATGATGGACGCCGCTACGTTGACCAAACCACGCTTGTTCACAAAAGCACCTCCTGCCGCTTCGCGCCGGACATGTAAAGCCCCAGCTCCTGCACGGTGATCTCATGGGGATCGAACTGGCCCACGATTTCGCCTTCGTACATTACCAGAATCCGGTCCGAAACGTTCATTACCTCGTCCAGCTCCAGGGAAACCAGCAAAACCGCCTTGCCCGCGTCCCGCTGGCCCACGATCTGCCGGTGAATGTATTCAATCGCGCCCACGTCCAAACCGCGGGTGGGCTGCACCGCCACCAGCAGCGGCGAATCGGTGTCGATTTCCCGGCCCACAATGGCCTTCTGCTGGTTGCCGCCGGACATGGAGCGCACGATGGTGTCCGCCCCCTGACCGCTGCGCACGTCGTATTGCTCGATGAGCCTTTCGGCGTAGCGCCGCACCTCGCCAAACTGGATAAATCCATGCTTCTGGAAGGGCTGTTGCCAGTATTTCTGCAAAACCATGTTCTCCGCCAGGGTGTAATCCAGCACCAGGCCATGCTTATGCCGATCCTCCGGCACGTGGCTCATGCCGGCGATGCTCCGCTGGCGAATGCTGGCCTTGGAAATGTCCTTGCCGCAGAGCGTTACGTGACCGCTGCGGGCCTTTTCCAGCCCCGTCAGCGCGGAAATGAATTCCGTCTGGCCGTTGCCCTCGATGCCCGCCAGGCACACGATTTCTCCCGCCCGCACGTCCAGCGAAACGTTTTTCACCGCATCGTTTTTGTGCACGCGGCTTTTCACGGAAAAATTCCGCACGCTCAGCACCACGTCGCCGGGCTTCTGCTGCTTTTTCTCCACCACGAAGTTCACATCCCGGCCTACCATCATCCGGGAAAGCTCCTCCTTGGTGGTGTTCTGAATCTCCACCGTGCCCATGAGCTTACCCTTGCGCAGCACCGTGCACCGGTCCGCCACGGCCATGATCTCGTTGAGCTTGTGGGTAATAAACAGAATGGACTTGCCCTCCCTGGCAAAGGAGCGCATGATTTCCATCAGCTCGTCGATTTCCTGGGGGGTCAAAACGGCGGTGGGCTCATCCAGAATGAGGATCTCATTGTCCCGGTAGAGCATTTTCAGAATCTCCACCCGCTGCTGCATGCCCACGGAAATATCTTCGATCTTCGCGTCCGGATCCACCCGCAGGCCGTAGCGCTCGCTGAGTTCCATCACCTTGCGCCGGGCCTCCTTCTTCAAAAGGAAGCCGCCCCGGGTGTCCTCCGCTCCCAGAATGATGTTGTCCAGCACGGAGAAGACCTCCACCAGCTTGAAATGCTGGTGCACCATGCCGATGCCCAGGGCGTTGGCGTCGTTGGGGTCGTTGATTTTGACCTCCTGGCCGTTTTTGAGAATCCTGCCCTTTTCCGGCTTGTACATGCCGAACAACACGCTCATCAGCGTGCTCTTGCCCGCGCCGTTTTCGCCCAGCAGCGCGTGGATTTCTCCCTTTTTCAATTGCAGGGTAATATCGTCGTTGGCCTTGATGCCCGGAAATTCCTTGGTTATGTGGAGCATCTCAATGACATAATCGCTCATGGCTCCATTCCTCTCCGCTGCGGGGACGCGCCCCGTTAATCAACCGGCCCGCGGCCGGGAAAAATTCGATCTGCTCTGTATGGGAAGCATCCGAAAAGGTTCCGTCTGCATCCCGAGGGGCCGGGCAGTTGCCCGGCCCCTCGGAAAATCGGGAAATTATTCCTGATAGTCCACGGTGGAATTGGTCACAGCGGGGGCCTCGGTGGTGTCGTTGGAAACAACGATTTCGCCGGACTTGATGGCCTCGAACAGCTGCTCGTACTCTTCCACAGTGAAGTTGTTCAGACGCCAGGAGGTGTCAGCGGTGGGCAGACCAACGCAGTTGTCGGCGGCGCCCAGGGTGGCGGTGGTGCCGGCATAAGCCTCGGGCCACACGCAATCGTTGGCGTACAGATCGGTCAGAGCCAGCACCACGGAGTGCTTCAGCTCCTTCATGGCGGAGGTGATCACGGTGTCGGATACGTAGTACTGGTCCACGTCCACGCCGATGACCTTGGCGCCGGCTTCTTCGGCCGCCGCGCAGGCAGACAGGTAAATGCCGCCGCCGCAGGAGAAGACAACCTCGGTGCCCTCGGAATACCAGCCGCTCATCTTCACCTTGATGTCGTCAGAGGGAGAGAAAGCGCCGCAGTACCAGTACTTGATCTCGATCTGCTCGTTCATCTCGGCAGCAGCGGCGTCCGCGCCCTGCACGAAGCCGTAGCCATAGCGGATAACGGCGGGAACGGCCATGCCGCCCAGGAAGCCCAGCTTGGTGTAGCCGTCCTTCACGGCGGCGTAACCGGCCAGGTAACCGGCCTGCTCCTCCTGATAGAGGATGTTGTGCACGTTGGAGCCGGTCTTATAATCGGAATAATCCGCGTTGTGGGGCTCGCCGTCCAGCAGCAGGAAGTTCACTTCCGGATACTCGTCCTGAACGTTGTAGATGGCCTCTTCGAACAGGTAGCCGGGGCACACGATGACCTTCGCGCCCTTTTCAACGGCGGTCTTGATGCTCTCCATGCGAGCGGTGGTAGAGTCCTCGGAAGGACGATAGTAGGCCTTGGTGTAGCCGTTGGCCTCAGCGAATTCCACCACGCCTTCCCAGGCGCTCTGGTTGAAGGACTGGTCGTCAATGTTGCCGACGTCGGTAACCAGCGCGATCTCAAAGGTGTCCTCGGCGAAGGCCGCGGCGCCCATCAGCAGCATGGCGACAACCAGCAGTGCAGACAGAAGCTTCTTCATAGTGATCCTCCTAAATGTTAATTTGAACGGGACGCACCCATACGTATATATTATAACAGATTCGTTTACAAAATGGAAGCAAAAATCCATTGATTTCCGTCTTATTTTATGCTATAATTTTCACATACAAGGAGGGATCTGCATGAAATTCTGGAAAGAGTTCAAAGAATTTGCCTTCAAAGGAAACGTGATCGACCTGGCCGTGGGCGTGATGATCGGCTCGGCGTTCACCTCCATCGTCAATTCCGTGGTCAACGATCTGTTTACGCCCCTGTTCTCCCTTTTGACCAGTGGCGTCAACTTTTCTTCCCTGGGCCTGAAGCTGGGCGAAGGCGAAAACGCCGCCGTTCTGGCTTACGGCAACTTCATCCAGGCCGTCATCAATTTCTTCCTGGTGGCCTTCTGCATTTTCTGGTTTGTGAAGGGCATCAATAAGCTGCGCAACACCCACATTCACGCCAAGCCCGAAGCCCCCGCCAAGGAAAAGCGCCTCTGCCCCTATTGCAAAAGCGAAATTGCCGACGACGCTACCCGTTGCCCTCATTGCACCAGCATGCTTGACGTAAAATAAGCAGAAATTTCAAGGGAAGTCTTTTTCTCATTTCCGCCGCCCTGGTTTGGGGCCTGGCCTTTGTGGCCCAGAAAAACGCCGCGGGTTCCATCGGCGTTTTTTCCTATATAATGTGCCGTTCCGTGGTCACCTGTGCGGTGCTGATTCCCCTGTGCCTGATTCGCGGCAAGGGCCTCAAGCGTTACGCGCCCCTGGGCCCCGCTCTGCGTCGGGGACTGGTGATGGGCGTGCTCACCTTCGGGGCCATCTCCCTGCAGCAATGGGGCATGGAATATACCTCCGCCAGCAAATCCGGCTTTGTTACGGCGCTGTACATCGTGCTGGTACCGCTGCTGGGGCTGTTTTTCGGCAAAAAGCCCGGGCTGAAGGTGTGGCTTGCGGTGGCCATCGCCCTGATGGGCGCGGCGCTTCTGTCCCTGGATTTTTCCGAAAGTCTCCTGCCCGGCCCCGGCGAGGCGCTGACCTTCGGCTGTGCGCTGGTGTTTTCATTGCACATTCTCTATGTGGATCACCGGGCGCAGCAGCTGGATTCCACGCTGATGTGCGCCATTCAGTTCGGCGTATGCGCCATTTTGGGGGGTGTTGGCGCGATTTTCGAAGGGCTGACCTTCAGCCAGATTTCCGG
>CACXHB010000029.1 GCA_902767315.1 uncultured Eubacteriales bacterium | reverse complement strand
GATACCTGAATTATAACATACACGCTCCCTTTTTGTCCACAGAATACGGACACATGTATTTGTGTCCGCGGGAATTTCTCACAAAACGCCCGGCCCATCCGCCCCTCCCGGACAAATCGCACATCTGTTTTTCGTGCAAAAAATCCCCCGGGCGCAGGGCCCGGAGGATTGCCGGAACAGGGGTTATTGGGCGTCCTTGAAATAAAGGCTGTCCATGTCGAAATTCAGCGTATGCACCATTACGTCCGTATTGTAGGGGATGTTGCCCAGCCGGTTGCTGTAGGCCATGCCGCCGGGGGTGTGGACGATGGGCATGATGACGTAGCACTGATCCGCCAGAATCTTCATCAGCTTCGGCACCACTTCCGTCGCGGCCGTGTTGACGTCCACCTGCATTTTTTCATTGGAAAGTCGGTAGATTTCCTTCACGTCCTCGGTGGGCTCCAGATACGCTCCGTCGGCGGAAACATCGCCGGACATGCCGCCGGCCTTGAACCACGCGTCGTACAGCGGCGCCCATTTTTCAATATCGCCGTCGATAAAGAACCAGAAGCTGGGCTCGCTGCTGTAATAGATGCGCATGGGGATCTCGTTGGCCTTTTCGGAGGTGCTGATAATGCTGGTATCCGTTACGTAACCGTCGCAGTTCAGGCCCAGTTCATGCCAGTATTCCACGTAAAATTCGCAGAAGGAGGTATAGCCGAAGCCGGTGGGCATCCAGATCAGCCAGGAGAATTTCGCGCCGGAGGGCGTTTCGCGGAATCCGTCGCCGTCGATATCCAGCGCGCCCATTTCGTCCAGCAGGGCGTTGGCCTTTTCGATGTCATGATCGCAGGTGTACAGATCGTTTACCAGGGGCAGGCCGTTATAAATGGTCTGGGCCGTTTCCTCCACGTCGATGGCGTACATCAGCGCCTGACGGAAGCGCAGGTCGCTGACCATTTCCTGCCATGCCTGGGAGGCGGCGTCCTCCTTCACCGTTCCGTCGGCGTTCAGGCCGTAATTGATGTTGAAGAACACCACGCCAAAGGTCGCGCCCTCAATGGCCGATTTGTAGGTGTAATTTCCCTTCTCCTCGTTTTCCAGATACAGGGTCATGTTGTCGGCGCTGATGACGCCGGAGAAGTCCACGTCGCCCGCCAGAATGGAGAGGGTGAAGTTTTCCTCGTCTTCGATATAGGCGGATTCCACATAATCCACGTAAGGCAGCTGCTTTCCCTCCGCGTCCACTTTCCAATAATAGGGATTGCGCACGTAGATCTGGCGGTTATTGGCGCTGGATTCCATCACCCAGGCGTACAGCACCGGGAAATTGGCATCCACCAGCCCCGGGAAGTATTCCGTGGTCAGGCAGTCGGTGGGATCGCTGAGTTCCCAGTTGACCACGTCCACCTGATTGAACACATAGCACCAGGTTCCCTCCGCCGCGGGGTCGTCGTAACCCATGATCTCGGCAAAGGGCGCAATGAATTCATAATACGCCTCCAGAGAGCCGTGGCATTCCTCGGCATAATCCTTGTGGAAGCGCTTCAGATAATGGGCGGGCTTGATGGTATCCGTGTAACCGGCCCAGCTGTCGGAAGTGCACAGCCGGCTGAGGAATCCGCCGTAAGGCGCGTCAAAGGTGATCTGGAATTCCAGGTCGCCCAGCACCGCAAACTCCATGGGCGTTCCGTCCGCCATGCTGCCGGAGCGCCACTTGGTGTCCAGAACGGGAGTGAGCTCCGAATTGAAAATCACGTCCTTCACGCAGAATTCCACGTCTTCCATGGTCACGTCCTCGCCGTCCGACCACTTCAGCCCCTTGCGCAGCTTGAAGGTGAAAACCGTGTAGTCCTCGTTGAAGGAATAATCCTCCAGGATGTTGGGGGTGATGATGCCGCTGTTCATGTCGATCTGGGTGAGCAGGTTTTCGTCGCTGCCCATGAACAGCGTGGGGCTCCAGTTGACGGCGGTGGTGGCGGTGTGCAGGGTGCCGCCGTAATTGCCGGATTCATGCTCCACGTATTTCTCGCTGAGTTCGTCGGCCACCTTGGGGGTTTCCGGAAGCCGCTGCTCCAGGGGCGGCAGGGCGCCTTCCTCCACCTGCCGGGTCAGCATGGGCGCCTCGGCGTACGTTCCTTCCGCCAGGCTCAGGGGGGTCAGAGACAGCGCCAGCGCCACAATCAGCAACCAGGTCAGTTTCTTCATGGGGATTCCTCCTGTTCTTGTCCGTCTATTGTGCTCTTTTTCCGGCGTATTTCTCCGCGCCGGTTTCATTCTCTTATTCGGCGTACAGCCCCTTGGGCAGATGGGTCATGGTTTTGCGCACCATGTCGGCCACGGAAACCTTGCCCACCCCGAAGATGCTGGTATCCAATTGCCCATGAACCGGCCCGGTCCATTCCGGGCCAATGGCGGCGCTGCCCCGCATCATGCCCAGAACAGAGCCCGCCGTCGCGGCGTTGCAATCGGTATCAAAACCGGTGTGTACCGCCAGACAGACGGTCTTTCCATAATCCCCTTCGCCGTAAAGCAGCGCCGCCGTCACCACCATGGCATTGGAAATCACGTGGCACCAGTCGTGCAGCTCGTTTTCGTCGAAGCGCTTGTGAATTTCAATGAAGCAGACCTCGGCGGAAACGCCCTTTTTCCATCCGTCGATTACGGCGCATACCGCCTCGTGCAGCCGGCTGCCGGCGGGAATCTGGGCAAGGCCCGCGCGAATGACCTGTTCCATGTCCCGTTCCACCGCCGCCTGGGCCAGCATGGCGGAGACAAACATCTCCCCGTAAATTCCGTTTTTGATGTGGGAAATGCTGGCGTCCCGGAAGGCCATGTCCGCCGCCGTTTCCGGGTCTCCGGGATTGATATATCCATAATAATCCCCGCGAATCTGCGCGCCGATCCATTCCCGGTAGGGATTGTGATACACCGCGGAATTGGGCGGCATGTATCCCCGCATAAAGTTGGTATAGGCCACGCGCTCGGCGGTGCAATAGGCCCGCCGGGGCTGATAATCCATCCAGACGCTGGCCACGTTTTCCGGGGTGAAATCCCGGCCGTACTTGTCCAGAAGCACTCCCGCCAGCACCGTATAATTGGTGTCGTCGTCCACGGGCATGCAGTCCACCGTATCGGCCCAGCATTTGTTTTTCTGATCCTCGGCCACGTCGGAAGAGCGGATATAGCGATGCATGGGCCAGTTTCCGCTGGCCTTGAGCATGGGCTGCAGCTGCGCCCGCTTCCAGGTTTCCACCGGCTTGCCCAGAAGGCATCCGCAGATGCGGCCCAGCCACGCGCCCAGCAGCCGATCCTCCAGTTCCGCCCTGTCGGGAAGCGGCAGTTTGGGCGTTTCTCCCCGGCGCAAAAGGCGAATTCCCTCCAGGTCGCTGGGTTCGTTGTAGGTATAATCCGCCCGCATGGGCGCTTTCATCACCATGTTGAACAGAATATCCGCAATTTCTTTCTTTTCCAGCCCGCTGGGCATTTTCGCCACGGAGTCGAACAGCTCGCGATACGTTTCCACGTCTTTTCCCTCTTCCATGGCCTGTCGATATTCCGTGCGCAGATCCTCGGCATAACTGTCCCACACGTTCATCTGGCTGTAATCCGGGCTGATTTTGGATTGCTGATAAAGAATTTCCGCGTTTCTTCGGTTGCCGCAGCCCACCAGTTCATCCAGAGAAACGCCGAACATCCGCGAAAGGCGGATCAGATTTTCCAGTTCCGGCACCACCGCGCCGGATTCCCATTTCTGTATCGCCTGCCGCGTTACCCCAAGCTCCTCCGCGCAGGCCGCCTGGGTCATATGCGCCCGGGCGCGAAGCTGCACAATTTTTTCGGATACGTTCATGCTCATCCTCCCGTATATATTTTTCCTGTCTATATTATAAGGGCAACGAATGAGCATTTCAAGAAAACCGCAGTTGACAAAAATGCAAACTGAAATTTCGAAACGCATTAACAAAACGAAACGTCTGCCCGCAAAAAAATCCCCCGGGCGCGGAGCCCGGAGGAACGGAAGGGTTTGATTTCAAAAGATCAGGAAATTTTGGAAAGATACTTGCGGGCGATTTTGCGCAGGCCGCATTTCCAGCACAGCAGCATGCCGACCACCGCGCCCACCGCCGCCTGCAGAATCTGATAGGGCAATTTCAGCAGAGCGGCCTCGGGGGTGGCATAGAGGAAGGCCCGGCCCAGGGAATAGCCCACCACCATGATGATCGCCCCCAGGGTCACCCCCACGCCGGAGGCCGCGGCCGGGTGCTTTTTCCAGACATGGTGGGCGAAAACGGAGATCACCACCGCCTGCAAGCCGTGGGTGACCAGAGAGACGAACATGGGCGTGGGATAAAACAGCAGATCCCCCAAAAACGCGCCTACGCCGCCCACCAGAAACGCCGCCAGCGGGTCCAGCAGGATCGCCGCGGTGCAGATGATCACGTCGTTCAGATACAGATGGCCCCCGGGCACGGAAATGCTGAAGGAGCTCATGACCACGTTCAGCGCCATGAACATGGCCGTGACGCACAGCCAGAATACGGTGCGTGTTTTTTTCGTTTTCGTTTGCATAGCAAATTCCCCCTTGCAGTGTTCACAGGGGTATTATACAATGTGGACTGGTAATATAAAAGTATCAGAACAGGAGCAAAGAATCATACCAGATGCGCTACATCATCGACAAAAACCAGCGTCCCGCCTATCTGTTTCTCTATCGGCAATTGCGGGACGATATTCTCCGGGGGATTTATCCTCAGGGCGGGCGGCTGCCCTCCAAGCGGCTGCTGGCGGAGGAAACCGGCCTGAGCGCCGTCACCGTGGAACATGCCTACGCCCTGCTGTGCGACGAGGGCTACGCCCAGGCCCGGGAACGCAGCGGCTATTTCGTGCTCTTCCGTCAGGGGGACGGCTTTGCCGCCGCCGCGCCCCAGCCCCCGGCCCGGCCCGCCCGGGCTGCCTCCGGAGAGACGGCCTTTCCCCTGTCCGTGCTCAGCAAGGCCATGCGCCGGGTGCTGTCGGAATGCCGGGAGGAAATTCTGGAAAAATCCCCCAATTCCGGACATCCCCGGCTGCTGACGGCTCTGGGGCAGTATCTGGCCCGAAACCGGGGCATTCGGGTTTCTCCGGAACAGATCGTGGTGGGCTCCGGCGCGGAATATCTCTACCGGCTGACGGTGGAATTGCTGGGCCGGGACAGAATTTACGCCGTGGAAAGCCCCTCCTATGAAAAAATTCCGCAGATTTACCGCGCCGCCGGGGCCGTCTGCCGGCTGCTGCCCCTGGGCCGGGACGGCATCGACAGCCGGGCCCTGGCCCAGACGGACGCGGAAATTCTGCACACCACCCCTTACCGAAGCTTCCCCAGCGGCGTGACGGCCTCGGCCAGCAAGCGCCACGAATACATCCGCTGGGCCGCGGCGGGCCGCCGGCTGATTCTGGAATCCGATTACGGCTCCGAATTTTCCGTGGCCGCCGCGCCCATGGAGACCTTGTTCGTGCTTTCGGAAAAGGACAACGTGATCTACACCAACACCTTCTCCAAAACCATTTCCCCCTCCATGCGCATGGGCTATCTGGTGCTGCCCCCCGCTCTGGTGGCGCCCTTTCAGGAAAAGCTGGGGTTCTATTCCTGCAGCGTGCCCACCTTTGAACAGCTGGTGCTGGCGGAGCTCATCGAAAGCGGCGATTTCGAACGCCACATCAACCGGGTTCGCCGGGCCAAGCGCCGGGCGCTGGCGGCGGGGGAAATTTAAGGCGCCGCCCTGCCATTTGGCGACGCCTTCAAAGGTCACTGCTTTTCCAGCAGCATCATGGACCACCGCTCGTCCAGAGTGTCCAGAAATTCTTCGGCGGTCAGGTTCCCCGCCAGATAACGGGTCACCAGATCCACAAGCAGATGTTCACCGTCGAAGCCCAACCCCGTATTGTGCCAGATGCGCACAAGGGGCGCATAGCTCTGATAAACGGCCAGATCCTCCGGGCTAATCAGATATTCCGGCGGTTTTCCTTCCTCCTGATTTTCATCCAGAATGGGCGTGTCCCAATCCGCCAGCAGGTTGGCCTGCATGGTCTCGGGCAGGTCCGCCCAAAGGGCCTTCAACAGAAGCCGCGCCGCCTGGGGGTGCCGGGTGTGGGGGTTGATAATGGCCACGCACATGCTGGCATACAAAAATCCGGGTTGCCCCGGCTGGACGGACAAGGGCATGACGATCGCATCGCTGTGATATACGCCCTGATACCAATAATACCAGTCGCAATTCAGAATATTCGAAGAAAACAATACATCCTTCGTGTAATCGTCTCCGTCTTCCCAGCCCTGCGGGAAAGCGTCGAAATTGATCTGCTCAAATTCCTCCAGCGTCGCCCGCATTTCCGGAGTATTGAAAAAGCCCCGAGTGTCCTCCAACTGCTGCGACGCAAAAAGTGCCTTTCCCAGGAACCAATAGAGCATTGTTTTCTTTAAATTCGGTTCATAGGGATCCAAAACAAAATAATCGCCCAAATCCGAGTGGCTCAACTGTGCCAATAGATGAAAAAATTCCCGCATCGTTGTGGGAAGTTCTGAAATACCCAGTGCCTGCGTCACTCTGGGATTGTAGGTCATGCCTTCGATATCAATTTCCACGGGTATCGCCACCAGATCCCCGTCTCGGGTAAAAGCCTCGGCCATGCTCGGGTAAACTCGCGCCGCCCACGCCTTCAGCTCCTCGTCCTCCAGCGGAACCAGATACCCCTTGT
>CACXHB010000028.1 GCA_902767315.1 uncultured Eubacteriales bacterium | reverse complement strand
CCACCGTACATGCCGCTGGGCACGATTGAAATTCGAGAGGGCTTTGGCCCTCTCGAGCTCTCCAAGGGTTTTTCGACAGTCTGCGGCCAGCGCCGCAGGGCGCTGGCCTTGAATTATCTTCAGAAACGCCTGAAAACCAAATCAATCAAAAAGAAAAACAGGCTACATGCGCAGCCTGTTTTATGAACGACCCGAAAGTTAGCGCTCCTCCCGGAAATAGGCCAAGCCCAGACTTTCCGGCGGCTGATTTTCCCGCTTTTTCCGCAGGCTGACCACGATCAGCACCACGATGGTTACCACGTAAGGCACCGTCTGCACCAGGTCGATGGCGTAATTGGGCAGCGTGATTCCCAGCAGATTGGGCAGATACTGATACAGCCAATAGAGAATGCCGAAAAGATACGCGCCCCAGATGGCGTTCAGGGGCTTCCAGGTGGTGAAGATGACCAGCGCCACCGCCAGCCAGCCCAGGGCCTCGATCTGCCCCGTGGTGGCCCAGATGCCGCGGTTATAATCCAGCACGTAATACAGTCCGCCGATACCGGAGATGCCCGCGCCGCAGCAGGTGGCCAGATACTTATATTTGGTCACGTTAATGCCCGCCGCGTCCGCCGTGCCGGGGTTTTCGCCCACGGCCCGGAGATTCAGTCCCGTGCGGGTGCGGTTCATGAAAAAGTGCAGCGCAATGGCCAGCACAATGGCCCCATACACCAGGAAGCCGTAGCTGAATACCGTTTTGCCCAGGAAGCCCAGGCTCCCCGCAAAGGGCAGCTTGGCGCTGAAGGCCTGATTGGCCATGGGAGCGGCGGTATAGCTGGCGCCGTTGAGGATGTACACACCGAAGAAGTTGGCCACGCCCATGCCGAAGGTGGTCAGCGCAAGACCCGAAACATTCTGATTGGCGCGCAGGGTGATGGTCAGGAAGCTGAAGATCAGCCCCCCCAGCATGGAGGCCAGAATGCAGCACACCATGGCCAGCAGAATACACGCCAGCGCGTTGGGATTGGCCGTGTAGTTTTCATAATAATAGGCGCTGGCAAAGCCCGCGAAGCCGCCCAGGTACATGATGCCGGGCACGCCCAGGTTCAGGTTACCGGACTTTTCGGTGATGATCTCGCCCATGGCGCCGTACATGATGATGGTGCCAAAGGGAATGGCGCGGATAATCCATGCGATAAGATTAGACATTGCCGTTGCCCTCCTTGTGTGCCCTGGAGCGGAAGACCAGGCGGTAATTGACGAAGAATTCGCAGCCCAGGATGAAGAACAGAATAATGCCGCTGATGATGTCCGCCGCGAAATCGTTCAGGCTGTAATTAGAGGCGATTTCATGAGCGCCGTTTTCCAGGAACACCAGAAGGAAGGAGATCAGCGCCATGATGAAGGTGTTAAACTTGGACAGCCACGCCACGATAATCGCGTCGAAGCCCCGGCCGCCGGCGGTGGCGGTGGAAATAGCCTGATCCTTGCCGCCCACGATCAAAAAGCCGCCCAGGCCGCAGATGGCGCCGGAGATCAGCATGGTGCGAATCATGACCTTTTTCACGTTGATACCGGCGTAACGGGCGGTATTTTCACTTTCGCCTACCACGCGAATCTCATATCCCTGCTTGGAATATTTCAGATACACGTACATCAGCACCATCAACAGCACCACAACGATGATATTAATGGTGAAATACTGGCCGAAGATCCGGGGGAACCAGCCGGCCTTGGTGCCCTTATTCAATTTGCCCAGAGAAGAGGCCTGGCCCCGGAGGATGTTCACCGTACAGGCCACAATGGCCGTGGCCACGTAGTTCATCATCAGGGTAAACAGGGTCTCGTTGGTATTCCAATGGGCCTTAAAATACGCGGGAATGAACGCCCACAGGGCGCCCACGGCGATACTGGTGATGGCCATGGCCGCAAACAGCACGCCGGAGGGAACTTTATCCCCCAGATAGACCATGCACAAGGCGCTGGTCCACGCACCCACCAGAATCTGTCCCTCGCCACCAATGTTCCAAAAGCGCATCATAAACGCCGGCGCCAGGGCGATACCCACCAGCAGCAGCGTCACCAGATCGCGCATGGTCCACCAGAAACGAATCTTGCTGCCGAAGCTGCCGCCGAACATGACCCGGTACACGTCCAGAGGATTCAGCCCCGTGACGAAATAAATAAACAGCGCGTCCACCACCAACGCCAGGACAATGGCCACCACCCGAACCAGAATTCTGCGGGCGACGCTCTGGCCATCCCGCTTTACAATGCGCACAAGGGGCTCGTGCTTGGCGCTCAGGGCTTTATTTGACATTTCCAACGGCTCCTTCCCTGCGATTGGTCATCATCAGACCGATTTCCTCTTTGGTGATATGTCGCGCGTCCACCACGCCGTTGACCCGGCCGCCGCACAGCACCAGAATCTTGTCGCACAGTTCCACCAGCACGTCCAGATCCTCGCCCACGTACACCACAGCCACGCCCTTGCGCTTCTGTTCGTCCAACAAATGATAAATCGTATAGGAGGTATTGATGTCCAGCCCGCGCACGGCGTACGCCGTCATCAGCACCGTGGGCTCGTTGGCGATTTCACGGCCCACCAGCACCTTCTGCACGTTGCCGCCGGAAAGCCGACGAACGGGGGTGTTCAGATTGGGGGTCACCACGCCCAATTCCTCCATGACGCTTTCAGCCACCTTACGGGGCTCCTTACGCCGGGCAAAAAAGCCGTGGCCGTTTCCGTAGCTTTTCAGCATCATGTTGCCCGTCATGCCCATGGAACCCACCAGGCCCATGCCCAGCCGGTCCTCCGGCACAAAGGAGAGGGCCACGCCCAGGTCCTTGATTTCCCGGGGGGTTTTGCCGATGAGCTGCACTTTGGTTTCGCCGTCGTCGGCAATGTATTCAATGCTGGCGCCTTCCTGAGTGCGCTGCAGGCCCGCGATGGATTCCAGAAGCTCCTTCTGGCCGCTGCCGGAAATACCCGCGATGCCCAGAATTTCGCCGCTGTACACGTCGAAGCTCACGTCGTCCAGGGTGGTAACGCCTTCTTTGTTCACACAGGAAACGTGGCGGATGGCCAGGCGTTTTTTCGTGTTCATAGGCTGAGACCGGCCGATGTCCAGGCTCACCTTCTGCCCCACCATCATTTCCGAAAGGGACATTTCCGTGGCCTGGCTGGTTTCCACCGTGCCCACATATTCGCCCTTGCGCAGAATGGCCACCCGGTCGGAAATTTCCAGCACCTCATTGAGCTTATGGGTGATAATGACGATGGCCTTGCCGTCGGCCTTCATGTAACGCAGCACTTCGAAAAGATGCTCCGTCTCCTGAGGAGTCAAAACGGCGGTGGGCTCGTCCAGAATCAGGATGTTCGCGCCCCGGTAAAGCACCTTCACGATTTCCAGCGTCTGCTTCTGGGAAACGGACATGGAATAGACCTTCTGATCCAGATCCAGCTGGAAATGGTACTTTTCACAAATGGCCGTCACCTGAGCCCGGGCCGCCTTCAGATCCAGCTTGCCGCCCCGGCCCACCACGATGTTTTCCAGCGCCGTGAACACATCCACCAATTTGAAATGCTGGTGAATCATGCCGATTCCCAGGTCGAAGGCGTCCTTGGGCGAACGGATGTCCACCGGCTTTCCGTCCACAAAAATCTGACCCTCGTCGGGATAATAGATTCCCGAAATCATATTCATCAGCGTCGTCTTGCCGCTGCCGTTTTCCCCCAGCAGGGAAAGGATTTCTCCCTTATGTACTTCCAGGGAGACATTCTTGTTGGCGACTACCCTGCCAAAGGTTTTGGTCAGGTTTTTCAGCTGGATTGCGCTGTCCAACATCAGTTCGTACACTCCTTCATTCGGGCGCCTTCCCCGCGCCTTTTTAAATGGGGAAAAGGGAAGCCGTTTTCCAGCTTCCCCGTTTCCAGTGAATTCAGCTTTTTCTTACTTCTCGGTGATGCCGTCGATGCGCAGGGAGAAGTAAGGAGCGGAACGATAGTAGGACTCCAGGAAAGCGCCGTCCTGGATGCACTCCTTGGTTTCGCCTTCGTAGATGGCGGTCATGGTGCTGAAGTCCATGTAGGAGAAATCCACTTCCGCGGTTTCAACCTTCTGGCCTTCCACGGTGAAGGTATCGGTATCGAAGACCTTCAGGGAGCCGTCCTTCAGAGAGGCGATGACGTTGTCCACGTACTCGGCGGTGCCTTCGGCCACGATCTCCTCGTTCAGGGGGGTGATCAGAACGCCGTTGCCGGCAAAGCCTTCGGACCAGTCGGTCTTGATTTCTTCGCCGGTGAGCATGCAGTTGAAGGCGTACTCATAATAGGCTTCCCAGTTGTTGCCGGCGCTGGTGAGGGCGGCGGTGGGGGCGGTGGGGATCATGTCCACGTTGTAGCCCACGCAGTAAACGATCATGCCGTCGTCCTGCTTCTTCTGAACCGCGGCGGGAGCGCCGGTGGAGTCGGCGTGCTGGCTAATCATGGCGCAGCCGTTGGCCATCAGAGCTTCGGCAGCGGCGCCTTCCTTGTCGATATCGAACCAGGAATTGGTGTAGTTGACTTCCATGACCACGTTGGGCATCACGGAACGCACGCCCAGGAAGAAAGCGGTGTAGCCGGAAACGACCTCAGCATAGCTGAAAGCGCCCACATAACCGATCTTCACGTTGCCGTTCTCGTCGAAGGATTCGGGCTGGGTTTCGGTGGTCAGAACGCCGGACTCGGTCAGCTCCTTGAGCTTCAGGCCGGCCACCACGCCGGAAACGTAGCGGGATTCATAAACGGAGGTGAAAGCGTTCTTGAGGTTCGGGATGCCGCTGACGGCGGCGAAGTCACCGGTCACGGCCACGAAGGTGGCGTCTTCCAGTTCCTCGGCGGCCTGGGCCATGAAGTCCTGATGGCCGTAGCTGTTGGAGATGATCAGGTTGCAGCCCTGGCCGTACAGATCCATCGCCGCTTCGTAGCAGGAGGAATCCTCGGGCACCTTATACTTCCAGGAAATCTGGTCGTCGGCAATGCCCAGCTTGGCGGCTGCGGCCTTGATGCCTTCCATATGAGCCAGGGTGTAGCCCTCGGTATCGTCGCCAACCAGGATGACGCCGATCTTCAGATCGTTTTCGGCAGACGCGGTGAACGCGCACATGGTGAATACCAGGGACAGAACCAGCAGAAGACCAAGTACCTTCTTCATAACCGAACCTCCTAAGTATTTCGTTGGTACAATGAGATGATACTACACCTCGAAAAAAAAGTAAAGGGGTTTCCGGAGCGGAACGTGTTAAAAATACGAACATTTTTGTCCGGCCAGATGCTTTCATTCGCAGTTTTTCCGAATGTTAGATTTTCCTTTCGACCTTGACAGCCTCTTTCGTTCCAGATATAATCATACAAGTTGGAAAAGTAGGAATTCAGGAGGCGCAGATCATGCCCCGAGGAAAACATGTGCTGGGCATCCGCCCGGGAAAGCACCTTTTCGGCACGGTAAAGGTGGGCGAAAAGGGGCAGATTGTCATTCCCAAGGAGGCCCGGGAGCATTTCGGCATTCACAGCGGAGACACCCTGCTGGTGCTGGGGGATGACAAAAGCGGGCTGATTATCACCCGGCCCGAGGTCATGCACGATCTGGCGCTGAAAATTCTGATGCAGATGGACGATTCCAACGACGAAAAACAGGAAGGATGATCCGACAATGTGGTTTCCCCTTTCCATTGCCGCCCTGCTGGCCTGGAGCGGCTCCGATCTGTTCAGCAAAATCGGTTCCCGGCCCGACGACAAATACAGCCATTGGAAAATGGTGATGGCCGTGGGCCTGGTCATGGGCCTGCACGCGCTGTTTGAAATCTTCGTCAGCGGTGTGCGCGTTACGCCCCAGGATCTGCTGCGTTACGCCCCCGCCTCCGGCCTGTACATTCTTTCCATGATACTGGGCTATGTGGGCCTGCGTTACATCGAGCTTTCGGTCTCCTCCCCCATTTGCAATTCTTCCGGCGCCATCGCGGCCATCCTGTGCTTCATTTTCCTGGGGCAGCGGCTGAACGCCTGGCAGACGGTGGCGGTGTTCCTGGTGTGCGGCGGCGTAATCGCCCTGGGCATTGTGGAAGCGAAGGAAGACCCCGAGCTTCGGGCGCAGCGCCAGGAAAAGGCCAACGTGAAATACGCCCGCAGCGTGCTGGCGATTCTTCTGCCGGTTTTGTACTGCCTGATAGACGCGGCGGGCACCTTTGCCGACAGCTTGATTCTGGAAAATATGGATGAAAACGTGGCCAACGTGGCCTACGAGCTCACCTTCCTGGGCATGGGAATCGTTGCCGCGGTTTACGTGCTGATCGTTCGCCGGCAGAAGCTCAGCTTCCGCCGGGACGCCCCGAAGCTGCTGGGGGGCTGCTTCGAAACCGCCGGCCAGTTTGCTTACATCTTTGCCATTGCGGATAACGCCATCGCCGCCGCGCCCATTATCTGCAGCTACTGCATGGCTTCCGTGCTTTGGAGCCGCATTTTTCTGAAGGAAAAGCTCAGCTGGAAGCACTACCTGGCCATCGTCGTCACCGTGGTGGGCATTATCATCCTGGGCGTATTCGACGAAATGTAACCCCCAATTCCAGACAAACCCCCCGTCCGACGCTTCCTTCGGACGGGGGGTTTCTCATGCTTCCAGATTATCCCGGGTAATGTTCGCCAGCCACTTTTTGCTGCGATACCGGTGGAACACGAAGGGCATTTTCACAAATTCGTCCAGGCAGATGAGGAAATACACCCACTGCACCGAAAGCTTCAGCACAAAGGCCGCCAGAATGCCCAGGGGAATGGAGAAGACCCACATATCGATAATATCGCAATAGAAGCCGAACTTTGCGTCGCCGCCGGCCCGGAAAATGCCGCAGATGAAGGTGGTATTCATGGCCTGACCGATCACATAATAGGCGTTGATCCACAGCATGAAGTTCAGATATTCCAGCGCCTTGCCGCTGAGGGCGGGCATGAAGCGCACCAGCACCGGCCCGCACAAAAGGATTACGCCGCCGCCCAGCGCGCCGGTAACCAGCGAAAGAATCAGCGAGCGCTTTGCGTCCACCTCTGCCTCCTCCAGCCGGTTCTGGCCCATGGCCTTGCCCAGCATCACCGCCGTGGCGTTGGAAATACCAAAGCACACGCAGGAGCCCAAATTGCGGGCCACGGAGACCACGCTGTTGGCCGCCACCGCGTCGCTGCCCATGTGGCCCAGGATGGCGGAATAGGCGGAAAAGCCCACGCTCCAGACGATTTCATTGCCCATGGTGGGCAGGGCAAACCGGAGGAAATCCTTCATCAGCACCTTGCTGCCCTTGAAATCCAGGATGTACTTCAGCCGCACCCGGGCGACTTTGTTGGTGGAAGCGTCCGCCAGGCAGATGCACACCTCCACGCAGCGTGCGATGACCGTGGCGATGGCCACTCCCCTGAGGCCCATGGGCTCACCGAACCAGCCGAAGATGAACGCGGCGTTCAGCAGCACGTTCAGGCCCAGGGAAATAAAGTACGTCACCGTGCTGAGCATCACCCGCTCCACGCTGCGCATAATGTTCAGATACGCCATGGAAAAGCCGGAGAGCACATAGGTAATGGCGATGATTCGCAGATATTCCACGCCTTCCCGGATGATGGGCTCTTCGGAGGTATAAATGCGCATCAGCATTTCCGGGGCGCACCAGGTGACGCAGGCGAACAACGCCCCCGCCGCAATGGAAAACCGCAGCGCAATGCCGATGACCCGTTCGATGGTCACCTTATCCCCCTTGCCCCAATACTGGGCCGTGAGCATGCTGGCTCCGGAAATCAGCCCATAGAAGACGATGGTCAGGATAAAGTACACCTGATTGGCCAGGGAGGATGCCGACAGGGCGTCCTTGGAAACGAACCCCAGCATCACGGTGTCCGCGGAATTCACCGCGGCGTTGATCAGGTTTTGCAAAATGATGGGAATGGACAAAACGCACATGTTCCTGTAAAAGGCTTTGCGCGGGCTCACCTGGGCAGTCTGCTGCATATCTGCTCATCCTTTGTTCAAAAATTTTTAGAAATCAAACAGAGTCACCTGGCTGGTTTCGGGCATATCCCCCAGGCAGCCGGCCTGCTTCAGCTGTTCGATGGTGGATTTCGCCACCTTACGCCGAAGCATGTCCTCCTGAGAAATGAAGGGCCCCGCCTCCCGGGTTTTCACATACGCCTCGGCGGCGTTCAGGCCGATGCCCGGCAGGGAATTGATGGGCGGCAGAATCGCGCCGTCGTCAATGACGAATTCCCCGGCGCGGGAACGGTACATGTCCACGGGCTTGATGTGCACGCCCCGGAGATTCATTTCGATGAGAATCTCCAGCATGTTCACCTCGCCGTCCTTGCGCTCCCGCTCTTCCTTTTCCAGATCGTTAATGGCCCCGATCATGCCCCTCAGTTCCTCCACGCTGTCGGTGGTCATGGTCACCCCGTTAAAGGAATCCGCGTTGCGCATGAGGTAGCAGGTGTAGTAAGCGATGGGGTAAAAAATCTTGAAGTAGGCGATGCGCAGGCCCATGGTCACATAAGCCACCGCGTGGGCCTTGGGGAACATATAGCCGATCTTCTTGCAGGAATCGATGTACCAGTCCGGCGCGTCCACCGCCTTGATGGCCTCTTCCATCTCCGGCTTCAGGCCCTTGCCCTTTCGCACGGATTCCATGGTTTTGAAGGCGATTTCGCTATCCACGCCTTTGGCGATCAGCGCGTTCATGATGTCGTCGCGGGTGCAGAAGCATTCCTTCAGGGGAACGCCCGCCCGCACCAGGTCCTGGGTATTGCCCAGCCACACGTCCGTGCCGTGGGAAAGGCCGGAAATACGAATCAGTTCCTCCATGGAGCTGGGCCGGGTTTCCACCAGCATGCCCCGCACAAAGGGCGTGCCGAATTCGGGAATGCCCAGGGTGCCCGTGGGGCAGCCCAGCTGTTCCTCCGTCAGGCCCAGCGCCTCCGGCCCGGAAAACAGGGAGATGATCTTTTTGAACACTTCCGCGTCATGCAGGGGCACGGCCTGAGGGGCAATGCCGGTAATGTCCTGCAATTTGCGCAGCATGGTGGGATCATCGTGGCCCAGAATGTCCAGCTTCACCAGAATATCGTGCATGGAGTTGAAGTCGAAGTGGGTGGTGATGGTCTGGGTGGTCTGGTCGTCCGCCGGATGCTGGATGGCGGTGAACTGATAGATTTCGTAATCCTTGGGCAGAACCACCATGCCCGCCGGGTGCTGGCCGGTGGTACGCTTTACGCCGGTAATGCCCTTGGCCAGGCGCAGCTTTTCCGCCTTGGAATAGGCCAGACCCCGGGCCTCGGCGTATTTCAGCACGTAACCGAAGGCGGTCTTGTCCGCAATGGTGCCGATGGTGCCCGCTCGGAACACGTTTTCGCTGCCGAACAAGGTTTTTACGTAATTGTGGGCCACCGGCTGATATTCGCCGGAGAAGTTCAGGTCGATATCCGGCACCTTATTGCCCTTGAAGCCCAGGAACACCTCGAAGGGAATATTAAAGCCGTCCTTGTCCATCAGCGCGCCGCATTCCGGGCAATTCTTGGCGGGCAGATCCAGACCGCAGGCGTACTGTTCCGGAATGTCGAATTCGTTGTGCTTGCACTTGGGGCAGACGTAATGGGGCGGTAGGGAGTTCACTTCCGTAATGCCGGAAAGGAACGCCACCAGCGAGGAACCCACCGAGCCTCGGGAGCCCACGATATAGCCGTCGGAAAGGGACTTGGCCACCAGCTTTACCGCGATCATGTACAGGGTGGAGAATCCGTATCCGATAATCGCGCCCAGCTCTTTATCGATGCGCTTCTGCACGATTTCCGGCAGGGGATCGCCGTAAATGGAAATTGCCCGGTCCATGACTCGCTGGCGCAGTTCTCCCTCGGCTTCGGGCCAGAAGGGCTGGAAGGTCTCCTTCCCCTCCGGATGCTTGATGTGGAATTCCGTGGGCTCGATCATGTCCGCAATGCGGTTGGGCACGTCGATGACCACTTCCTCGGCCTTTTCCTTGCCCAGGTAGGAAAATTCCTCCATCATCTCGTCCGTGGTCTTGAAATACAAAGGCGGCTGAATGTCCGCGTCGTCGAAGCCCTTGGTGTCCATGAGAATCGCCCGGAAAATGGCGTCCGTGGGCTCCAGAAAGTGCACGTCGCCGGTGGCCGCCACCGGGATGTTCAGCTTATCCCCCAATTCCACAATGCGCCGGTTCAGCGCACGCACCTCGTCCATGGAGGCCAGGCGGCCTTCCCGCACCAGGAAGGCGTTGTTCCCCGCCGGCTGGATTTCCAAATAATCATAAAACCGGGCCATCTTCTCCAGCTTTTCCTGACTTGCGCCATTCACCAGCGCCCTATAAAGCTCGCCGGATTCGCAGGCGCTGCCTACGATAATGCCCTCCCGATATTTCTGAATCAGGCCCCGGGGAATGCGGGGCGTCCGGTGGAAATAATGTAAATGACCCTCGCTCACCAGCCGGTAAAGGTTGGTCACGCCGGTCTGATTTTTGGCCAGCAGAATGATGTGATAGGCCTCGCCGCCGGCGTCGGTGCCGAAAGCGTCGTTCAGGTCCGTCAAATGAATCAGCGGCCGACGCTTCTCCAGATTCTCGAAGGACTTCAGCATCATCAGCGACGTGGCCCGGGCGTCGTGCACCGCCCGGTGGGCGTTCACCAGAGATATATCCAAAAGCTTGCACAGGGTGCCCAGCTTATGGTTCTTACTCTGGGGATACAGATTTCGCGCCAGAGCCAGAGTATCCAGCACCGGATAATCGAACCCCAGCCCGATCCGGCTGAGCATGCGCTTGATAAAGGCCATGTCGAAGGAAGCGTTATGGGCCGCCAGCGCCGCGCCCTCGATGAATTTCGCGAAATCCGGCGCTACCTGCTCCAGTGTGGGCTGATCCCGCAGCATGGCGGTGGTAATCCCCGTAATTTCCACAATCTTATCCGGCAGCGGCCGCCCGGGATTGATCAATTGGGAGAATTCCCCCACTTCCCGGCCGTTTTCGATGCGCACCGCGCCGATTTCGATGATCTCGTCCGTGGCGGTGCTCAGGCCGGTGGTTTCCACGTCCAGCACCACAAAGGGCGTGTCCGCAAATTTCCGCTCCCCGGGGTCCAGAATGATGGTGGGCGCGTCGTTGATAAGATAGCCCTCGCAGCCGGGGATCAGCTTTACCCCGGTCTTTTTCGCCAGTCCATAGGCCTCCGGGAAGGCCTGCACCACCCCGTGGTCGGTAATGGCCAGGGCGCTGTGGCCCCAGGCCTTGGCCCGTTTCATCAAATCGCCCACGGAAGCGCAGGCGTCCATGGTGCTCATCTGAGTGTGGCAATGCAGTTCCACCCGCTTGCGGGGATAGGTATCCTCCCGCACGGGCTTTTCCGCGGTCATTACGTCGTTGACCATCAGAACCATTTCGTGGTCGAAATCGTCGTAGCGATAGTTGCCCCGCACCTTGACCCAATTGCCGTCCTTCAGGGCTTCGGCCAGCGCGTCCACCTGGGCCTGGGCGGACTGGGGATCTTCCTGCCCCCGCTTGCCCGAGGCGAACAGTTTACAGGTGGCGGAACCCAAATAATCCGTCATGGAGAATTTGACGATCTTGCTTTTTCCGGTTTTGGTGTCCTTGCATTCGAAGCCGGAGGCCTCGCCCATGATGACCACCCGGCCGCTGTCTTCCGCCAGCTGGTTCATGGGAATGGGCGTTTCGGAAATGGCCTTGCCCAGCACGGCCTCGGCGGGCCGGGCCTGTCGCGGCTTTTCCGCGCCGACGCCGGTGCGGGTCTGTTCCGCGAACAGCTCCAGCTCCTTCTGGCGGGCCTGATCGATTTCCCGGATTTTTTTCTCGTCGTCGCCGGTAATCCGGATGGCGGCCTGGGCGCGGATGGAAAACAGTTGGAATATCAGCTTCTCCAGCATCCGGTCCACGCCCCGGGCCTTCAGAAAATCCGCACCTTCGGGGGAGGTGACGCACACGGTGAGCTTGCCCTCCTCCAGCTTCCATTCCGAGGCGTTCCATTCCAGAAAGGGCATGGAGGCCGGACTTTCGTGGGCCACCAATTCCGAAAGCAGTCCGGTGGCCAGCTTTACATCCTGTTCCACCGCCGCCTTCAGCGCCGGATAGCGCACCCTTAATTCCACCTGCACTCCGGGAAAGGCCGCCGCAAAGGCTCGTTCCAGTTTCTTGAATTCCCGCCGGTTCAGGATTCGGGATGCGTTCAGTTCAATGGTAATGTCCGCCGTGGCACGGGAAATGCTCACCTTGTTCAGGCTAAGCAGCGCCGACAACGCCGGATCCGCGCTGTCCACCAGTTTTCTCCAAAGTTCCGCCATGGAAAACCTCTTTCGCTTCTGATTCCGCTGTTTTTATTCCGCCAGAAAGCGCCGGCGAATTTCGTCGATCAGTATTTCCGCCAAATCTCCCCGCACGGCCCGGGGCGCCTGACCCCGCACAAACAATGCGCCGCCGTCCTTACCGCCGGCAATGCCGATGTCCGCCTCCCGGGCCTCGCCGGGGCCGTTGACCACGCAGCCCATCACCGCCACCTTCAGGGGGCGACGCACCTGGCGGGTGGCAAGGCGCACCTTTTCAGCGATGCCCTCCACGTCGATGCAGGTTCGCCCGCAGGTGGGACAGGAGATAATTTCCACATAATCCTTCCGCAGGCCGGCCGCCCGCAGAATTTCCAGCCCGGCGGCAACTTCCTGCACCGGGTCGCCGGAGAGGGACACCCGAATGGTGTCGCCAATGCCCTCCATCAGAAGGGTGCCGATGCCCACGGCGGATTTCACCATGCCCGTGCGGGCCGTGCCGGATTCGGTGACGCCGATATGCTGGGGCAAATCGGACTGCTCCGCCGCCAGACGGCAGGCCGCCACCATGGTGGGCACATTGGTGGCCTTATAGGAAATGGCAATATCCCGAAAGCCCGCCTGTTCCAGCATGCGGGCGTGGTTCAGTCCACTTTCCACCATGCCCTGGGCGGTCACGCCGCCATACCGGGCCAGGATGTCTTTTTCCAGGGAGCCGGAATTTACGCCGATGCGCACCGGCACGTCCCCATGGGCCTTCAGGCAGTCCGCCAGCTTGCGCACGTTGGCCTCCCCGCCGATGTTGCCGGGATTGATGCGCACCTTGGCGATGCCGTTTTCCACGGCCTGAATGGCCAGGCGGTAATCAAAGTGAATGTCCGCCACCAGCGGCACCGGGCTTCCGTCCACCAGTTGCCGCACCGCCCGGGCGCAGGCCTCGTCGTACACAGAAACGCGCACGATGTCCGCCCCCGCTTCCGCCGCCGCGCGAATCTGCGCCAGGGTGGCGGCCACATTCCGGGTATCGGTGTTGGTCATGGTCTGTACCGTCACCGGCGCGCCGCCGCCCATGAGCACGCCGCCGATATGAATCTGTCTGGTCATATGCGTTTTCCTTTTCTTTCGTCAGCCGCCGGTAATCAGCCGGGCGATGTCCTGATACGTCACCAAACCGATGAGCACCAGCAGCAGCAAAAAGCCGATGGCGTGCACCATGCCCTCTTTTTCCGGGGGCACGGGCCTGCGCCGAATTCCTTCCACGATCAAAAACACCAGCCGTCCGCCGTCCAGCGCGGGCAAAGGCAACAGGTTCATAATGCCCAGGTTCAGCGAGATCAGGAACACGATATACAAAATCATATACCAGCCTTCCTTCACCTGGCCGCTGACGAAGGAGATGATGCCCACCGGGCCGGAAACTTCCTTTACGCCCTCGCCCTTGAACACCAGATTTTTCAGGGTGGTCAGCATCATTTTGGTTACATCCAGCATGAACCGGCCCGCTTCCGGCACCGCTTCCGTGAAGGTATAGGTGCGGCTGGAAAACTGAATGCCGATCTGCAGCGCCTGGGTCACCGTGGCGTTTCCGTTTTCGTCCACGCTCTCCACGTCCACCAGCGCCGGAGTCACCTGCGTTTCCACGGTTTCACCGTTTCGATTCAGGGTAAAGTTCAGCGCCGTGGTCTCGTCCGCCGCCTGCACCTGTTCCCGCATTTTCAGCGCGCCGTCGTTATCGTAGGAAATGGGCTGGCCGTTTACCGCCGTCACCACGTCCCCCGCCTGAAAGCCCGCCGCATAGGCCGGGGTGTTTTCCACCACCGCGTCAATTTTGGGCAGCAGCGAGGCGGTCATGTAATTGGCCAGCAGCACCACCGCCACCACATAGGCAAACACGAAGTTCATCACCGGGCCCGCAGCCACCGTGAGAAAGCGCTTCCAAACCTTGGCGTTATTCATGGCGTTGGGAGCGGGATGCGCCTCGTCCTCTCCCACGAATTTGCAGAATCCCCCCAGGGGAATCAGCCGGACGGAATACTGGATGCCCTTGCGCTTCCAGCCGAAGAGCTTGGGGCCCATGCCCACCGCGAATTCCACCACGCCGATGCCGCACAGCCGGCCCACCAGATAGTGGCCGAATTCATGCACCACCACGATCACACCCAGGATACAGATTGCCGCCAATATATAGAGAATTTTCAGCATGCGCACCTCCGATTTTCGCGCTTATTTCGCCAAAAACTGTTCCGCCGTTTTCCGGGCCAGCGCGTCTGCCGCATACACGTCCTCAATGGAACGCACCGGCGCGGTCTGGATCCGGTTCAGGGTCTTTTCCACCGTTTCCGCAATGGCGCCAAAGGGGATGCGTTCCATCAGAAACGCCGCCACAGCCACCTCGTTTGCGCCGTTCAGGATCACCGGCGCAGTCCCCCCCGCCCGAATGGCCTCCAGCGCCAGCCCCAGGCAGGGATAGCGCTTCAGATCCGGCGCCTGAAAGGTCAATTGAGAAAACGCCGCGAAATCCAGGGGCCGGGCCTGATAATCCAGCCGATGGGGATAGCCCATGGCGTAGCCGATGGGGCCCCGCATGTCCGGATTGCCCATCTGCGCCAGCACCGCCCCGTCCTCGAATTCCACCATGGAATGTACCACGCTCTGGGGATGGATGGTCACGTGGATTTTCTCCACCGGCATATGGAAAAGATAATGGGCTTCTATGACCTCCAGGCCCTTGTTCAGCATGGTGGCGCAATCCACGGTGATTTTTTTGCCCATGACCCAGGTGGGGTGCTTCAATACGTCCGCCGGGGTGGCGTAATAAAGATTTTCCAGGGGAAAATCCCGCAGCGCACCGCCGGAGGCCGTGAGAATCAGCCGCCGGGGACGATTGGGGCCCGCACCCTGCAGGCACTGGAAAATGGCGGAGTGTTCGCTGTCCACGGGCAGAAGGGGCTTATTCAGCCGCGCCGCCTTCTCCATTACCAGGTTTCCCCCGGTCACCAGCGCTTCCTTATTGGCCAGCAGCACCCGCTGGCAGTGATCCAGGGCCGTCCACACGGCGTCCAGCCCCGCGATACCCACGATAGCGCACAGCGCGTCCTCCGCGCCGGATTCCGCCAGCACCCGAGCCGAGCTGTTTTTGCCGAAGATCCACTGGCAGAATTTCACGTCCTCGGGGATTTCCCGGGGTTCTATCTCCAGCGCCGCCACCCGCGGCCGGAATTCACGCACCAGTTGAAACAGCTTCTCCGCCGAAGCGTGAGCCGTCAGGCAAACGGGATAAAAATGATCGGGATACCGGCGCGCAATGTCCAGCGCCTGCGTCCCGATCGAGCCCGTTGCGCCCAGAATTGCAATCGTTCTGCGCATAGTTTCTCCTGTAATTTTACTTAATATCCCAGTGCCGTAAAGAAGGCATACACCGCCGCCGCCGTAAACAATATGGCGTCCAGCCGGTCCATCATGCCTCCGTGGCCGGGAAACAGCTTTCCGTAATCCTTAATGCCGCAATAGCGCTTCACCAGCGAGGCGGTAAGATCGCCCAATTGGGAAATCACCCCCGCCACCAGGCCGAAGATGGCAAAAGCCCACCAGGGCGCGGGCATGGTCATGGCCGCATTTCCGGAAAAATGCGCGTCAACGGCCACCACAGCCAGCGGAATGGCCACGGAAAAGGCCACCGAAGCCGCAAGCCCCGCCATGGCCCCCGCCACGGTCTTATTGGGGCTGATGCCGGGAATGAGCTTGCGCTTGCCCAGGGCCTTGCCCACAAACAGGGCGAAGGTATCGTTCATGGCGGAGGTGAGAATCGTCATCAGAAGCGCCAGCGTCACCATGCCCCGGCCCTGCAGATCGGAAAGCTCCATAAACGCCAGGAACAGAAGCCCCGGGTAGATCATGGGCATCACCGTGGCCTCCACGGCCTCGAAATCCGGCTTGCCCTTGATGACCACGCAGATAATCCCCAGCATCACGCAGGCCGTCATGCCCATCAGAAGATGGTTGCCGTCCAAAAACGCCAGCTTATCCTCAAACCAGATGCAAAGCGCCTCCGCAACGCAGAACAGGTAACCCGGCCAGGTCACCGGATGCATGCCCTTTTTCCGGAACGCCCGATACATTTCGAAAAAGCTGGTCAGCGCCATAACCAGCAGCGCTGCCCGCAGATACCAGCCCTGGGCAACAATCAGCCCTCCGGCCACGGCCAGCAGCACTACGCCGGTGATGATTCGCTTCAGCATGATACTCTCCCCTTATTTCCCGGTTTTAACGCCGCCAAATCGCCGATCTCTGGATGCGTAAATGCGAATGTCCTCCAGATAATTCTGCCGGGTGAAGTCCGGCCAGAGGGTCGAATCGAACACCATTTCCGCATACGCCGTCTGCCAGGGCAGGAAGTTGGAAAGCCGCATTTCCCCGCTGGTGCGAATCAGAAGATCCACATCCGGCTGACCCGCGGTATACAATTCCTGACCAAAGCGTTCCTCGGTAATGTCCTCCGGCCGGATCTTGCCCTCCGCCACTTGAGTGGCCAGACTTTTCGCTGCCCGCACAAGCTCCGCGCGGCCGCCGTAATTCAAGGCGATATTCAGCCTGAGTCCGGTGTTTTTCCCCGTGCGCTCCATGGCGCGAATCAGCGCTTCCTTCTGAGGCGAGGGCATGCCCTGCACGTCTCCCAGAATGGTAATCCGCACGTTTTTCTCGTCCAGTTCGTCAATTTCGGAATTGAAATATTTCAGCAGAAGCCCCATCAGCGCCTGCACCTCGTCCTTCCCCCGGGACCAGTTTTCCGTGGAAAAGGCGTAAATGGTCAGCGCCTCAATGCCCCAATCGTCCGTGGCGCGAATGATGTCCCGCAAAGCTTCGGTGCCCGCGGCGTGTCCCGCGGACCGGGGCAACCCCCGCCGGGTGGCCCAGCGGCCGTTGCCATCCATAATAATGGCCACATGCCGGGGCATCTTCTCCGGCAATGCCGTTCCGGTCAACGCCAAAGAGCGTTCACCGCCTTCGCAGCCAACGCTTCGGGTAATATATTGGGGCCGGGGCTGAAAGAATTTTTTCAAGCCCCGGACTGCATCTTTCATGAAATCGCTCATTTAGATGGACATAATCTCCTTTTCCTTATCGGCGGCGATCTTATCCAGTTCCTTCACCTTGGCGTCGGTAACCTTCTGCATTTCGGTCTCGGCGGTCTTCTGCTCATCCTCGGTGATCTTGGAATCCTTCTTCAGCTTCTTCACCGCTTCCAGAGCGTCCCGGCGGGTGTTGCGGATGGCGATCTTGCCCTCTTCCGCCAGCTTCTTCACCTGCTTGCACAGATCCTTGCGCCGCTCTTCGGTGAGTTCCGGCACCATCAGGCGCACCACCTTGCCGTCGTTGGAGGGATTGATGCCCAGGTCGGACTTCTGAATGGCCTTTTCGATGGGCCCGATCATCTTGGTTTCCCAGGGGGTGATCACCAGCATCCGGGGTTCGGGGGAAGAAATATTGCCCACCTGGTTCAGCGCGGTAGGCACGCCGTAGTAATCCACGGTAATCTTATCCAAAATCTGGGGATTGGCGCGGCCGGCGCGCAGCGTGGCCAGATCCTTTTCCAGAATCGCAATGGTTTTCTCCATCTTCTCGCCTGCGGTTTTGATAATCTCCTGATACATATGTGCTCCTCCTTAAAGAAGTAATTGATCCAATGGTATTATTGTATTAAAAATCCCGCGATATGTCAACCGAAAAAGTTGCATTCGCGGGAAGGTTTTCCTGGTTCAGGCATGCACCCGGGAACCGACGTCCTCGCCCCGGGCCACGCGCACGATGTTGTTCAAATCGTCCATCCGGAAAATCCGAATTTCTGGAATCTTCTGATCCAGGCAAATCTGGAAGGCGGAGGTATCCATCACCTTAATGCCCATGGAAATGCACTGGCCGTAGCTTACGTCCTTCAGAAGCTTCGCCTGGGGATTTTTCCGGGGATCCGAATCGTACACGCCGTCCACGGTGGTGCCCTTGAACACCGCGTCCGCCTTCAGTTCCGCCGCCCGCAGCGCCGCGCCGGTGTCGGTGGTAAAGAAGGGATTGCCCGTGCCGCCGGAAAGCAGCGCCACCGCCCCCGCCTCCATGGCCGCGATGGCCTTATCCGCCCGATACAGCTCCGCAAACCGGGGCATATCCTGGGCCGTAAACACCACGGCTTTCCGTCCAGCGCGAAGAATGGCGTCCTGCACCGCCAGCGCGTTAATCACCGTGGCCAGCATGCCCATCTGATCGGCGTTGACGGGGTTCATCTCTTCCGTAAAGCGTCCCCGCCAGATATTGCCGCCGCCCATGACCACGCCCACCTGCACCCCCAGATCGTGCAGTGCCAGAATGGCCTCGGCCGCCCGGTCCACCCGCTGCGCATCAAAGGTATAGGAAGGGGTTTCCCCGCTTTTCAGCTGTTCCGGCGGGGGAGCCAGGGTTTCGCCGCTGAGTTTGAGAATAATCCGCTTGTACATGGTGCTTCCTCCGAAAAAAAGGAAGGCTTGCGCCTTCCTTATGTTGGTTTTTTACTTCATCTTGGTCTGCTCGGCAACTTCCGCAGCCAGGTCGTTGACCTTCTTCTCCAGACCGTCGCCCATCTTGTAGCGGGTGAAGCGCACGATTTCCAGGCCCTTGGCCTTTTCGTCGATCATCTGCTGCACGGACTGGTCGGGATTCTTTACGAAAGCCTGCTCCAGCAGGGTGATTTCCTGATAGAACTTCTTGATGCGGCCCTGAACCATCTTCTCGATGATCTTCTCGGGCTTGCCCTCGTTGCGGGCCTGGGCGATGAGGATTTCCTTCTCATGCTCCAGATGCTCGGGGTTCACTTCTTCGCGACGCACATATTCGGGAGCCACGGGGGAAGCGGCGGCAATCTGCAGCGCGCAATCGTGGATGACTTCCTTGGCGGCGTCGTTGATCTCGCCCTTGGCCTCGATCAGCACGCCAACCTTGCCGCCCATGTGGATGTAGGAATCCACCTTGCCGCCCTCGCAGGGTGCGTAGCGGGCAAAGCGACGGATGGAAATCTTCTCGCCGATTTCGGCGGTGGCGGACTTCACCAGATCCTCAACGGTCTGATTGTCGTCGAACTTCTGGGCCAGCAGGGCGTCCACATCGGCGGGATCGTTGGCCACGATGTGCTTGGCCACGTCGTTAACCAGCTTGACGAACTTGTCCGTCTTGGCCACGAAGTCGGTTTCGCAGTTGACCTCTACCAGAGCGCCAACGCCGCACTTTTCGCAGATATAAGCGCCCACGATGCCTTCGGAGGCAATGCGGCTCTGCTTTTTGGCGGCGGAAGCCAGTCCCTTTTCACGCAGGAAGTCAATTGCCTTTTCGATGTCGCCTTCGGTGGCGGCCAGGGCCTTTTTGCAATCCATCATTCCGGCGCCGGTGCGGCCGCGGAGTTCCATAACGATCTTTGCGCTAATTTCAGCCATGGGGATTTCCTCCTTATTCGAAACGTTCGCTGTGTTTGTTATTCGGCGGCTGCTTCGGTGGCGGGAGCCTCAGCGGCTTCTTCGCCCTGCTCGCCCTGCTTGCCTTCCAGCACGGCGTCGGCCAGCTTGCCGGCGATGAGCTTCACGGCGCGGATGGCGTCGTCGTTGCCGGGGATGACGTAATCGATCTCGTCGGGATCGCAGTTGGTGTCAACGATGGCCACGATGGGGATGTGCAGCTGACGGGCCTCGGCCACGGCGATGCGCTCCTTGCGGGGATCGACGATGAACATGGCGCCGGGCAGCTTCTTCATTTCGCGGATACCGCCCAGGTTCTTTTCCAGCTTCTCGCGTTCGGCCATCAGCTTGATGACTTCTTTCTTGGGCAGCAGCTCGAACTGGCCGTTCTTCTCCATGGCGTCGATCTCGTTCAGGCGCTTAATACGGGTCTGGATGGTGCGGAAGTTGGTCAGGGTGCCGCCCAGCCAGCGGTTGTT
>CACXHB010000027.1 GCA_902767315.1 uncultured Eubacteriales bacterium | reverse complement strand
GGTTTTCAGGTTTCGCCGAAGGCGAAACTGCCGACGGCTCAAACCGAAGATTTGAGACGCGGCACCTGGCGGGGGAGCTTGCTCCCCTGTCCACCAGCTTGTCAAAATCTTTTTTGACAAGCTGAATGGAGGAGAGACGTTTCGTCCCCCCTCCGTTTTGGTTATATCAGCTTGTATTCCTTCAAAAGCTTCTCGATGTCTGTACCGGAAGCCTTGCCCATCAGGGCCTTGAAGGCCAGCTTCTCCAGCAGGTTCGCGTCCATATCCGTGATCTTCTTGCCGTCCCGCAGCTGCACGGTGGCGTTCAGCAAATCGCGGATATCGTACACGCTGCCCCAGACCTCGGGCACGCCCCGATCCACGTTCAGCAGGGTGTAGACCGCCTCCATGCCGGTGCGCATGGAATATTCGGTGGTGAAGATGGTGTCCCGGGGCGTTTCGGCGAACTGGCCCAGGAAGGCGAAGTTCACTGCGCCGTCCGGCACCACCTTGGGCCGGTCGCCATAGGCGCGGGGCATGAAGAAGGCGTCGATATAGGGCATCATGACCGGCACGGTGTTGGCGCTGTGAGTGGCCAGCTCCTCGATCTGATCCTCCGGCACGCCGATGTGATACAGCCACTCCATGCAGATTTCTTTGCCGGTGCATTCCCGCATGGGCTTCTTCACATAATCGCCGGGCTTGTCGGTGAACAGGGAGTACACCCACACCAGGCAGTGATCCTTGGGCTGCGCCCGGAACTGGGGCTGACGGTTGATGGTCCAGCTCATGAGCCAGGAGGAATCCTTCACGGTGACGATGCCGCCGGTGACCACCTTGCCGGAGAAGGGATCCCGTTTGCAGATGGCCTTGATATAGGGGATAATCCGCTGATCCAGGGTTTCTACCGTGGCGCTCATCCAGTTGGTCTGCTCCGGATCGTGGCAGAACTTGTCCGGATGGCCGAAGGAGGGATCCTGGGCGGCGATTTTCCGCCACATGTCCCAGCCGCCGCCGGGACGGATTTCCGTGTTGTAGGCCGCGGGGGTATCCTGGCTGCCCATGGAGGAATTTTCCACGCAGCCGCCGTTGGTGATGAACACCAGGTCGTTTTCCGTCAGGGCAATGCGCTCTTCTTTGCCGTCGCGAATGGTTTCGATGGACTTGGCCAGCTTCCGCTCGGAGGTGCAGTCGAACAGCACGTTGACCACCTTCACGCCGAAGTGGAACTGTACGCCGGCCTTTTCCAGATATTTCACCATGGGCAGAATCATGGACTCATACTGATTGTATTTGGTAAAGCGCAGGGCCTTGAAGTCCGGCAGGCCGCCGATGTGGTGGATATAACGCTGGAGATACAGCTTCATTTCCAGGGCGCTGTGCCAGTTTTCGAAGGCGAACATGGTGCGCCAGTAGAGCCAGAAATTGCTGGAGAACACCTCGTCGTCAAAAATATCGGTGATGCGCTTGTCCTGCAAATCCTCGTTGGGGGTGAAGAACAGTTTCATGATCTCCGCGGCGCCCTTGTCGGAAATGGCGAACTTGCCGTCGGTGTGAGCATCCTGACCGCGTTTTTCCGTGGCGCGGCAGAGGGAGTAGTTGGGGTCGGCCTTGTTGAGCCAGTAATATTCATCCAGTACGCTGACGCCTTCGGTTTCAATGGAGGGAATGGAGTGGAACAGATCCCACATGACTTCGAAATGGTTGTCCATTTCCCGGCCGCCGCGCATGACGTAGCCCACGTTTTCGAACTTCCATCCATCGCAGGCGCCGCCGGCGCGCTGATCCTTTTCCAGAATGTGAATATGCTCGCCCTTCATCTGGCCATCGCGCACCAGATAGCAGGCGGCCGTCAGCGCGGCAAGGCCGCTGCCGACGATGTAGGCGGACTTGTTGTCTACGCCTTCGGGCTTGCGGGGACGGGCAAACGCCTCATAATTGCCGCTGGAATAATACATAATGGAAAACCTCCTAAAACTTTTTCCTTACCGGGGCCTTTCGTCCTTCGGTGATTCTATTATAGGATGGGCGGGCCGAAGGGACAATAAACACAAATTCCGCCGCGTCTGAATTTCTGACACGGCGGAATATTTGTCTTATTTTTGGTCAAAGAGGACTGACTGCCCAAAATTCTGTGCTGCCGGCGGGAGGAAGATATGCATTTCGCATACACTGCGCGCCGGATAAAACCGGGAGAATAGCACGTGAGACTTCCGAAGCTGTTCCGCCGAAACGCGTTTCTTCCGGGAACGGAAGACGGATTACTGCCGGGAGGTTAATTTTGCGGACATTTGTACGCGAAGAGCGCACAGATTCCTGGCAACAAGGGAGACGCCGAGAAATGAATGTTGAAGAATGAAGAATGAATAATTATGCGCTGCGGGAATTTTGAAATGGGAGACGCTTGTTAAAAAATGCAGGAATAATTGGAAATAAGCCGAAAAATGTCTAATATTGCATAGTAGATCGATGTGAAATTTCGCGCGTAAACAGTTGGTAAAAAATTATTGGAAGCCTATGAGGAATATTGACAAGTTTATTCATGAATGCTATATTTAAAGCGTATTATTTCCCCTGGGAAAAACAAACGTGAAAGGGGTACTGGTTCATGAAAAAGCTTCTGACTGCCCTGTTGGCCTGCCTGATGGTGCTTTCCTGCTTTGCGGGCGCATCTGCGGAAGAGGCCTACAACCCGGACGCCATCCTTTACCTGACCTGCACCAACGACCCGACGCATCTGGATCCGGCTCTGGCAACAGACGGCCAGTCCACGATTCTCACCGGCAGTCTGTACAGCGCCCTGATCGGCTATAACCAGGACGGCACGCTGTTTATGGACGTTGCCGAATCCTACGACGTGGCGGATGACGGCGTGACCTACACCTTCCACATTCGCGACGGCATCAAGTTCCACGACGGCACTCCCTGCGACGCCAAGGCCGTGGAATGGAACTGGAACCGGGTTTCTCCCGCCAACGCCACCGCGGACATGACCTATTCCTCCGTGCTGTTCGGCAACGTGGAATCCTTCGAAGCCACCGACGATCTGACCTTCGTTGTGAAGCTGAAGGAAACCGACTCCACCTTCCTGACCCTGCAGGGTTCCAACTCCCTGGCGGCGGGCCTGGTTTCTCCCACGGCCTATGAAGCCGATCCCGAAGGCTTCGACCGCAATCCCGTTGGCTGCGGCCCCTACAAGTTTGTGAAGTGGGAAGCCGGCCAGTATGTGCAGCTGGAGCGCTATGACGACTATCACGGCGGCAAGGTGGAAAACGGCGGCATCATCCTGCGCGTCATTCCCGAAACCAGCACCGCGGTTTCCGAACTGATGACCGGCGGCATCGACATCATGGACAGCATCGCCATGGACCAGGTGGAGCTGCTGGAAGCGGCGGACAGCGTGAAGATCTTCACCGTGCCCGGCAATAACCTGAGCCTTCTGTCCTTTGCGGACTTCGACAAGAACCCCCTGTTCAGCGACATCCGGCTGCGCCAGGCGGTGTGCTACGCGCTGGATATGGATTCCATCAACAAGGCCCTGTACGGTGATAAGATGGATCCTGGCTACAGCGTGCTGCCCACCTGCATGCAGGCGGGCGACCGCATCGACGAATACACCCCCATCGGCTACGACACGGAAAAGGCCAAGGAGCTCATGACCGAAGCGGGCTATCCCGACGGCTTTGAGTGCACCCTGCTGACCTACAACGTCACCAAGGGCTACAACCCCGCCGGCGAGCAGCTGGCCGTGCAGATCGCCGCGGAGCTGGAAAAGGTTGGCATCAAGGTCAACATCCAGATTCTGCCCTGGTCCGAATTCGTTGAGAAGATGTACGCCGATCCGGTGGAAGGCTACGACATGATCCTCCACGGCTGGGGCGCTGACTACAACGATTCTTCCAACATCATCTCCCTGTGGGCGACTTCCGAAGTCGGCGGCGGCCTGAACCATTCCGGTTACACCGATCCCGAATTCGAAGAGTATTACCAGTCCGCGCTGCATTCTCCCAGCTATGAAGAAGCGGGCGAATTCTACTTCAAGGCTGCTCAGAAGCTCAATGAGGACGTTCCCTCCTACTGCCTGGGCCATTGCAAGAGCTACATCGCCACTTCCCAGAGCATTCTCAACGGCGAAGGCCTGCTGGGCGGCTGGGGCAACTACGCGCACTATTGGATGATCAAGAAGGCGCAGTAAGCTTGAAAAGCTGAAGACGGCGTAAAGCAACGCGTTGCCCTCTGCGGGAATGCAGAGGGCAGCGTATCTTTTCATAAGAAATCCTTTTCCATAGAAACCGCGAAATCCCGAAACCGGAGGGATCACATTGCTGAAATACACACTCAAGCGCCTTTTGATGGCCATTCCCGTGGTGTGGGGCATCGTCACCATCGTGTTCGTGCTCATGCGGGTATTTTCGGCCAATCCGGCCTATCTGATGCTTGGCCAGCGGGCCACGGCGGAACGCGTGGCGGAATTGACGGCTTATCTGGGGTTGGACAAGCCCATTCTGACCCAATACGGGATTTTTCTCAAGCAGCTGTTCCAGGGCGACTGGGGCACCTCGCTTTTCTCCGGGCAGCCGGTTATGACGGAGCTGCTGGGCCGCATGCCCGCCACCATTGAGCTGGCGCTGTTTGCGGTGTTCATCGCTTCTATTATTGGCATCGTGCTGGGCGTCATTTGCGCCGTGAAGCAGAACAGCCCCCTGGACCGGGTTTGCCAGGTGGCGGGCCTGGCAGGCATTTCGCTGCCTCGCTTCTGGCTGGGACTGATGCTGATTATCTCCTTTGCTGTGAATATGGGGATTCTGCCGGTATCCGGGCGGTTCGATTTTATGAATCAGCCTGAGCATGTTACCGGATTTATGATTTTGGATTCTATCATCACCGGGAACTGGAAGGCGCTGGGCTCCACGCTGAAGTATCTGACGCTGCCGGGCATTACCATCGCCATTTCCTCCGTGGGCACCATTATGCGCTACACCCGGTCCACCATGCTGGAAACCATTCGCCAGGATTACATCCGCACCGCCCGGGCCAAGGGCTTGCGGGAAACCACGGTGGTGGTGCGTCACGCGCTGAAAAACGCGCTGATTCCCATTATTACCGTAATCGGCATGGAGCTGGGCGGCCTGCTGGGCGGCTCGGTGCTGACCGAGACCATCTTTGCCTGGCCCGGCGTGGGCAAGTACGTGGTGGACGGCATCAACAATTCGGATTACGCGGTGGTGCAGGGCGGCTGTATGCTGGTGGCCGTGGTGTCCGTATTGATGAACCTGGTGGTGGATTTGCTGTACGCGTCGCTGGATCCGCGGATCCGCTATTAACAGAGGGGAGGATACGGCAATGAAAAAGAAAAACGAGAAGGCCGTTGCGCCCTCGTCCCTCTGGCGAGATGCGGCAAAGCGCTTTTGCAAAAACAAAACCGCCGTGGTGGCGCTGGTAATTCTGTGTATTATGATCATCGCGGCGATTTTCGCCGGGGTGCTCACTCCTTATGGGCCCTATGAATCCGACCTGGCCAACGTGAAGGCCACGCCTTCCTGGGCGCATCCCTTCGGCTGCGATGAAAACGGCCGGGATATTCTCACGCGCATTCTCTACGGCGCGCGCATTTCCCTTTCCGTGGGCGTAATTACGGTGCTGATTTCCACCGCCGCCGGCTCGGTCATCGGCGTGATTTCCGCCTATTACGGCGGCGTGGTGGACGCGGTGCTCAGCCGCCTGATGGAAATGATCCAGTCCTTCCCCAGCATCCTGCTGGCTATCATCTTCATGAGCGTGTTCGGCCGGGGCATTGAAAACGCCATTATCGCCATCGCCGTGGTGAGCATTCCCGGCCCGGCCCGGATTATTCGTTCCTCGGTGCTTTCCGCCAAGGAGAATGATTACGTTACCGCGGCCAACGCCATCGGCTGTACGGATCTGCGCATTATGTTCAAGCACATTCTGCCCAATATCCTGGCGCCCATCATCGTAAACGCCACCATGAGCGTTTCCGGATCGATTCTCTCCCTGGCGTCCCTGGGCTTTCTGGGGCTGGGCGTGCAGCCGCCCACGGCGGAATGGGGCTACATGCTCTCCTCCGGCCGAAACTTCATTTTCTCCGCTTCCCATATCATCACCTTCCCGGGCCTGGCCATCGCCATTACGGTGCTGTCCTTCAACCTGCTGGGCGACGGCCTGCGGGACGCGCTGGATCCCAGACTGAAGGAGGCGTAAAAAATGGGCAAGTTGCTGGAAGTCAAAGGCCTTGTAACGCAGTTCAAGGTGGACAAAAATAAAATCATCAACGCCGTGGATCGCTCCTCCTTTACCCTGGACGAAGGGGAAACCCTGGCCATCGTGGGCGAATCCGGTTCCGGAAAATCCGTTACGGCGCTGTCGGTGATGGGCCTGGTGCCCAACCCGCCGGGACACATCGAGGCGGGGGAGATTCTCTTTCAGGGAAGGGACCTTCTGAAGCTCAGCAAAAAGGAAATGCGCTCCATCCGGGGCAATCACATTTCCATGATCTTTCAGGAGCCCATGACCTCCCTGAACCCGGTTTATACCATTGGAAAACAGATTACCGAATCCATTCGCCTGCACATGGGCCTTTCCAAAAAGGACGCGGAGGCCCGGGCCGTGGAGCTTTTGCGCAAGGTGCAGATTCCCGACCCGGAAAAGCGGCTGAAGACCTATCCTCATCAGCTTTCCGGCGGCATGCGCCAGCGGGTGATGATCTGCATGGCGCTGGCCTGCGAGCCCAAGCTGCTGATTGCCGACGAGCCCACCACCGCCCTGGACGTGACCATTCAGGCCCAGATTCTGGATCTGATTCGCCAGTTGCGGGACAGTGAAAAGGGCACCTCCGTTCTGTTCATCACCCACGATCTGGGGGTGGTGGCGGACATTGCTCAGCGGGCTGTGGTGATGTACGCGGGCAGCATTATGGAAATGGGTACGGTGCGGGATATGTTCCGCGATCCGCTGCATCCCTATACCCAGGGGCTTCTGAAGGCCATTCCCCGGCTTTCCACGCCCCATGGCCAGGAGCTTTACACCATCCGCGGCATCGTGCCGGATCTGTCCCGGCTGCCCGAGGGCTGCGTGTTCAGCAATCGCTGCGATCAGTGCCGGGAAATCTGTCTGCAGAAGCGTCCGCCGCTGCGGGAAATGCCGGACGGTCGCCGGGTGCGCTGCTTCCTGCAGGAAGGAGGGAGAATCGTTGAGTAACGAAAAAAACGCGCTGATTCGCGTGGAAAACCTGACGAAGCATTTTGTTTCCAAGCCCTCCACCATCGGCGGAAAGCCCCTGGTGGTGAAGGCGGTCAACAACGTTTCCTTCTCCATTCTGGAGGGGGAAACCCTGGGCCTGGTGGGGGAATCCGGCTGCGGCAAGTCCACCACCGGCCGGCTGCTGATCCGGCTTCTAGAGCCCACTTCCGGCAAGATTCTGTATCAGGGGCGGGATATTTCCAAGCTTTCCCGCCGGCAGCTGCGGCCCCTGCGCAAGGAATTGCAGATCATTTTTCAGGATCCCTTTTCCTCGCTGAATCCCCGGATGACCTGCATGAGCATCATTACCGAGCCCCTTTTGATCCACACCAAAATGTCCCGGAAAGAGCGGGAGGAAATGGGCTATGAGCTGCTCAATTACGTGGGTCTGCCCCGGGAATACGCCCTGCGGTTCCCCCACGAATTTTCCGGCGGTCAGCGGCAGCGCATCGGCATCGCCCGGGCCCTGGCGCTGAAGCCCAAGTTCATCGTGTGCGACGAGCCGGTTTCCGCCCTGGACGTTTCGGTGCAGAGCCAGGTGCTGAACCTCATCAGCAAATTGCAGAAAGATTTCAGCATTACCTATCTGTTCATCGCCCACGGACTGAACGTGGTGAAATACATTTCCGACCGGGTAGGCGTGATGTATCTGGGATCCATTGTGGAATTGGCGGACTCCGACGAAATCTACGCCCAGCCCCTGCATCCCTACACCCAGTCGCTGATTTCCGCCATTCCGGACACGGACGTGGATAACAAGCGCCAGCGGATTCTGCTGAAGGGCGATGTGCCTTCGCCCTCCAACCTGCCCTCCGGCTGCCCCTTCCACACCCGCTGCCAGCATTGCATGGAAATCTGCGCCCGGGAAGTGCCCGAATTCCGGGAAGTCGCGCCGGGACACTTTGTGGCCTGCCATAAGGTATAAAAAATGAAAAGCCGCCCGCAGGGCCTTTGCAAAGAAGGCCGCTGCGGGCGAATCGTTTATGGGCGGCGTTAGAGCAGAATGCAGATCATGCCGCCGGAGCCTTCGTTGATGATTTTGGAAAGGGCGCTCTGGATGTTCATGCGCACATCGTCGGGCATGCGCATGAGCTTGGTGCTGAGCCCTTCCCGCACCAGATCGTTCAGGGATTTGCCGAAGATTTCCGTTTCCCATATGCCGGAGGCGTCGCCCTCGAAGCCGCTGAGCAGATATTGCCGCAGCTCCTCGGATTGCTTTTCCGTGCCCACAATGGGGCTGACCTCGGTCTGAATGTCCACCCGAATCAGGTGCAGGGAAGGGGCGCTGGCCTTCAACCGCACGCCAAAGCGGGAGCCCTGCTTCACCAGCTCCGGCTTTTCCAGGGTCATTTCGCTCATGGCCGGGGAAACCAGGCCGTATCCGGTGCGGCGCACGCTGTCCAACGCGTCCGCCACCCGGTCGTATTCCTTCTTGGCGTGCACCAGTTCCTCCATCAGGCGGAAAAGGTGCTCCTCGTTGGCGATTTCCGCGCCGCAGGTTTCCCCCAGAATCTTCAGGAATAACCCGTCCTTCAACGTCAGCCGGTATTCCACCCGGCCCTCGCTCAGCCGGATCTCTCCGGGGGACGCGTCTTCCACATATTCCACGGCCATCAGCGCGTCCTTCAGCGCCTGATGATCCCGCACCCGATGCATTTGGGAAGCGGCCTGTTCCACGGCGGAGAGCACCGCGCCCCCCAGCCAGTGCTCCCGGCTCAGGGAAGTGACCCACGCCGGGGCGTTCAGCCGCACCTCCGTCAGGGGAAATTCGAACAATATCCCCTCCATCAGCGCGTCCAGCTGCTCCTTTTGCAGGTTCAGAACGTCCGTGGCCGTAACCGGCACGGCGTATTTTTCCGTCAGCTGCTTTTCCAGCGCCCGGGTTTCCGGGGCGGCGGGATGGGTGGAATTCAGCACCACGGCAAAGGGCTTGCCCAGGGCCTTCAATTCGCTGACGACCCGCTCTTCCGCCTCTTCATAAGCCAACCGGGGGAATTCCCCGATGCTGCCGTCGGTGGTGACCACCATGCCGATGGTGGCGTGTTCCTGAATCACCTTTCGGGTGCCGATTTCCGCGGCCTCTTCGAAGGGGATGTCGTGTTCGAACCAGGGGGTGCGCACCATGCGGGCGGAATCGTCTTCCTCCGTCAGGCCCCCTGCGCCGTCGATCAGATAGCCCACGCAGTCCACCAGCCGCACCCGAATGCCCGCCTCGTCCTTTAATTTCAGCTCCACCGCCTCGTCGGGCACGAATTTCGGCTGGGTGGTCATGATGGTCTTTCCCGCGCCGCCCTGGGGCACCTCGTCCCTGGCCCGGGCCCGCCGATGCTCCCCCGGGATATTGGGCAGCACCAGCAGCTCCATAAACCGCTGAATGAAGGTGGATTTTCCGGACCGGACGGGGCCGACAACTCCTACATATATGTCGCCCTCGCAGCGTCCGGCGATATCCCGATAAAGCGACCAATTTTCCATGGAACACGCCTCCCGTCTCATACTGCTGCCTCAGCTTATGCGCCGGCGGGACTTGCAATGCCCTTTCCCTGGGATTATAATCAAATAAGAAGCAAGGAGGGTTCCGGATTTATGCGAAAAAGCGATGCGATCTTTCGGGCGGTGGTCAGCTTTTGCCTGCTGCTGATCCTGGCCGGCGGCGGCTATCTTTTCTATCATTACGCCCTGCTGCCCCGGAAACTTCAGGCGGAAAACGCCCGCTATGCGGCGCTGTATGTCCGCGCCCAGGAAACCCCCGCGCTTTCGCCGGAACCTTTGCCGGAACAGACCGTTCCCCCGACCTGGGAGCCTGTGATTTCCCCCGCCCCGGAAACTCCCACGCCGGAAACAACGGCGGAACCGGAAACCCCCGCGCCCGTTCAGCAGGTGGCGGAGGACGCCCGGCGGCTGGATTATGGAAACGTGGCGGACCAGAAGCTGGGCACCGCCGGCCCGGATACGTATATTTCTGCCGCCATAACGCCCCCGCCCCCTCAGGAAAGCTTCCGGGATCTGCTCACGCTGAACCCGGATACCGCGGGTTACCTGGCCCTGGGCGAGGAAATCCGCCTGCCGGTGGTGTGGCGGCAGGGGGATAACGAAACCTATCTCACCCACAATTTCGAGGGCGAGGAAAGCGACGCGGGCTGTCTGTTTCTGGACGGCGCCGGACGCATCTATCCCCGGGACGACTGCCTGTATGTCTATGGCCATAATATGAAAAACGGCGCCATGTTCGGCCGCCTTTCGGAAATGTCCACCGTGGCCGGGCTGAAGCGGTATTCCCCGGTCACCTTCGATACTCTCTATGAAAACGACGTGTACGTGCCCTTCGCCTGCCTGCAATTGACGGCCAGCCTTTCCGACGGGGACTATTTCGAAATTCGCCGGTTTGATCTCACGGAGGATTCCTTCGGCGATTTCGTGGCCCAGCTGAAGGCCCGTTCTCTGCTGGATATTCCCATCGACGCGGTTTATGGGGATAAACTGCTGATGCTGGTCACCTGTAATTACGGCATTGGAGACGGCCGGTTTGCCGTGGCGCTGCGGGCGCTGCGCACCGATGAAACCGCGGAAAACGCCATGCGTCTGGTGGAACTGGCGGTGGAAAAATAACGCCCCCGGACGGCGCGTCCGAGGGCAATGGGGTTATGCGGCTTTTCAGGAATTGATTTTGATATTCACGCCGTTGACGGACACGCCCTCGTCGGCGGGAATGAGAATGTATTTCAGGCCGTCGATGACCCGGGTCTGAATCAGGTCGCTCTTTTCAGGGGACACGTTGATGACCACGTCCGGGGTCTTCACCTGGAACTTCCGGTCGATCAGATTGGCTACGGGCATTTCCGCCGTCTGGCCGAATTCCTGGTCGTAATTTTCCTCGAAGGCCTCCAGCCGCCGGGAATCCACGCCGCAATTTTCCAGAATGAAGGCCACGTCCCGCTTGGTGACGGTGGGGGCCTCCGCTTCCTTGTCCTGCTTGCTCTGGTCGGCCATTTCCCGCAATTGTTCGTTGACGGTCTGCGCCACTTCGTATGTCAGGTCTTCTTCCAGCGCGTTTTCCAGCACGGACTGGAAGGCCGCCAGCTGTTCCATGGCGGGCCGGGGCATGGGCGCGGCGAAGAGCTCGTCGGTGAGCTCCTCGTGGCGGGTTTCCGCGTCCCGGGCGTAAAACACGGTTTTGTAGATGTTGGAGGCCCGGTCGTCAAAGGCGGGGAACAGGAAGCCCACGTCCGGCGCGGCCACCACCCAATCCTCCTCCCGCTGATGGAACTCGTTTTCGCTGGCGAAATAGCTCAGGGCGGGCTTGGTGGGCTTCACCGGGCAGATGGCGCAGAGGATATATTGGAACACTTCCTCCGACGCATCGTCCACCTTTACGTCGTCCCGGCCCTTGAAGGGCACGTCGTAACTGTCGCAGAGCAGGAGAATCAAATAATTGGTCTCCATCTTCAGGGCGGAAATGATCCGGGCAAAAAGATCCTGCACCGCTTCCTCATCCTTCAGCCCCGTTTCCCGCAGATGCATCAGTGCCTTGTGGTTTTCGCTGTTCATCACGTCGTAGGGGTCGAATTCGACGTCGATCAGATTCTTTCCCGGGGTGCCGGAAAGGGTTTTCCGGAAGATGTTCAGGTATTTTTCGCATTCCTCCTGGGGCATGGAAATCAGCGGCCTGCGGAAGGAGGAAATGATTTCTCCCTTGGTGTCCACATAACAGCCCAGAATTTCGGGAATGTTGTTCTTTTCAGGATTCAACCGGCGGCGAAGCTCGGAAATTTCGTTTCTGTTCATGGTTACCTCGTATTTTATCAAATGAATCGCATTCGGGTTCCCGCAGAAACCCCTTTTATTATAGCATAAAAAGCGCCCCAACTTGCCTTTCTGGCAAAAATATCAAACTGCCGTCAACTTTCCGCGCTTGCGCCGCCGGGACGCGGCCCCTATAATGAATCAAAAGGAGGCGACGCCCATGCTGCCAGAAACGACGCGATTGATTTTACGGGAAATGACGGACGCGGATTACGACGCGCTGCGGGCCATTATGCAGGATCCTCAGGTGATGTACGCCTACGAGGGGCCCTTCACCGACGAAGAGGTGCGCGCCTGGCTGAACCGGCAGCTGGAGCGCTACGTTCGATTTGGCTTCGGCCTGTGGGCCGTGGTATTGAAGGAAACCGGCCGGGTCATCGGTCAGTGCGGGCTGACCATGCAGCCCTGGAAGGAAGAATCCGTGCTGGAAATCGGCTACCTGTTCCGCCGGGACGCCTGGCACAGGGGCTACGCCACCGAAGCCGCCCGGGCCTGCCGGGAGTACGCCTTTTCCGTTCTGGGGACGCGGGAGGTCTGCTCCATCATCCGGGATACCAACCTGGCCTCCCAGAACGTGGCCCGACGAAACGGCATGACCCCCAGGGATACCTGGGTCAAGCACTTCCGGGGCGTTGACATGCCGCACATCCGCTTTGCGATAACCCGCCCGTGAACGGCGCAAAATTTCCGGCGAAAAATTTGCGCCGGGGGCTTTACAAACACGGGCATATGTGTTATAATAATTTTCGTCGCAAAGCGAATGCATGCGGCGAAAGAATGGGGCATTAGTACAGTTGGTAGTACGCTACACTGGCAGTGTAGAGGTCAGGAGTTCGAGTCTCCTATGCTCCACCACTTACCATCAAATCCGAACCCTCCATCGTATTCGTGAACGGGACGTTCGGGTGTATCTTCCAGAGGGAAGAGAAATAGAAAGCGTGAGAAGTCAATCCGATTTCTCACGCTTTTCTTTTTAAACGTCCAGTGTCATGGTTGGTGGAAATTTTTTCCATTGCGGTGCAACCCATTGACAAAGCTGCGTCGCCGTCGTATAATAAACCGTAAGACGTTTGATCGACGCTTCATAAGAAGGGTGGGAAACGTATGGCGACTAGCAGTATTTTCCGGGAAATAAGACCAAAAGACAAGCGGAGTATTTCCAAATTGATTAAGGCGCTTGAACGTTCCGAAGCCGCTAGGGCTTCCAAGGCCGAAGAAGTAAAAATGTCGCGCCCGGTTTCTGATATGACAAAAGAACAAATGAAAAAGATATTCGGGGGAGAATAATGGACGGTTTCAAGGTTGCGAATCTTGACCTGCTATTGGAGGCAACCGGTGAGGAGGGGACAAAATCCATCCTCGCCGGTTATTCTTGCCCGTTAAATGAGGATATCGAAGATTTTCTGCACAATAAGGCGCTTGTATTCGCAAAGCAGGGCTTGGCAAAAACGCATCTGATTTTCGCCAGTTATAAGGGCGACACTGTTTTGGTGGGTTATTTTGCATTGGCAAACAAGACCTTATTTATTCGCAGAAGTGCCTCTCTGAGTGCAAGACTTCGTAAGCGCATTAATAGGTTCTCTAGAGTGTTACAGGACGCCAACAGCTATGAAATATCTGCGCCGCTCATTGCGCAGCTCGGAAAGAATTATGCAAACAATTATGATTCGCTGATTACCGGCGACGAGCTTCTACAAATTGCTTGCAATAAGATCAAAGATATTCAGTTGCTCATGGGCGGGAAAATAGCATATCTTGAATGCGAGGATAAGCCGAGGCTCCTGCAGTTCTATGAGCGTAATGGCTTCGTCCCTTTTGATAAACGCCCCCTCGATCCAGGGGACAGAAAAGTCTTCAAGTCTGACCATCTTGTTCAAATGATACGGTACTTTTAACTCGATATAATAATCGCGAGGCCGGGACATGTCGCCCCGGCCTTGATGCGTGTCTATTCGCCCGATGACTTGACAAAACAATCTATCCGACTTATAATGACAGTGATAGAGCCCACCACGCTTAAGGCTTTGCCTGCGGACCACGGTTGGGCCTTTTTTATGCGCCGAAGCGGGCGGAGCCGGAAACAGGCCCCGCCCTTTGCGGCTATTCGTCCTTCGCCTGGTTCACCTCGGGCAGGCCCGCGATACTGGTCAGGATGGACAGCACGCCGGCCAGCGCCGACGCACTGGCCACCATCAGCCAATTGACCTCCCCCAGTGCGGCGGCGGTTCCTACGGTCGCCACGGCGGTCTGAGCCACGGTCTTGACGGCGCGAATGGCCGCCGCCTTCATCCAGATCTTCACCTTGTTGCTCATGTGTCTTGCTCCTTTCATCGTCCCAGAATGTATCCGGCGATCAGACCCAACGCGCCGATCACGGCCCACTTGAGGATTTCAAAGGCCAATTTGCGCCACCGGTCCGCCGGCTCCCGCTCCAGATCCACCACGCGTTTCTCCACGCGGTCGATGGACTGCTGGGTCTTCTGTTGCGCGTCTACCACGCGCTCCATCACGTCGCCCTGGCGCTGTACGGCCAGGGTCAGATTATTGATCTGTACGATGCGTTCATCGTGCTCCTTCAGCCGTCGTCGGAACGATTCGTGTTCCCGCTCATTGGCGGCCATTTTTTCCCGCAGTTCGTTCAGATGCTCGCGCTCATACTGCTCCATGGGCTCACCCTCCAATCTGGCCATACTTGCCGGACACCCAGGCAAGCTGCCCCTTGTACTGGATGCTGACCCATCCATTGACATGGCCGCCGCCGTAGACCCAGGTGCTGCCCCTGGCCGCCACGCCCAGGATGTCGCCGGCCGTGCTGGGCTGGGAGCGGACGAAGCACTGCCCGCCGACAATGGTGACCGTAGAGGCCCTCAGCCGCTCTGCCAGCGCAAATCTGGTCTTGGGCCCGACCTGCCCGTCCACAGCCAGATTTGCAGACCGTTGAAACGCCTTCACCGCCGTCAAGGTTTCCGCGCCGAAGTCGCCGTCCGCCCCATACTTGGGGAGACGGTAGCCCAGCTGCATGAGCTGCTGCTGAAGCGTCCGTACATCTTCGCCGCGCATACCTCTGCGAAGAATGCGCTCGGTGCCCGTACTGGGGACGGTGGGCGTATTCCCGGCCTTGCTGCCATTGGACAGTACTACGACGGTATGCCCCTGCGTCTTCGTACAGAGAATATCACCGCGCATCAGGTACTCAGAGCCATCGGTGTATTTTGGGCCGGTCAACTCGGTGAAGAGCCCCGTAGAAAGCAGAATCCCGCACATGTTCGCCGTCGAGAACCGCGCATCGGGCGCGGCCTTGAGAACGATATCGCTGCCGAAGGCGTAACCGCAGCAGACGCGCACCAGTGCCGAACAGTCCGTCTCACAGGGCGTATCGGCCTTCGCAGGATCGAAGCTCTTGTCCCGGACGATCTTCAGCAGGGTATCGCGCTGCCACTGATCGTAGCCGATGTTGCTGTTCGCGCAGGCGCGTTCCATCGCGACGGCGATCTTTTCCCTTGCGGATACATCCTTCGCCCGCAGCACCCGCCAGCCTTTAGAGTGCTTGTACCAGGCCTGCATAGCAACCTCTTTGCCTGTCTGGTCTCCAGCTTTGCCGCCATGGGCCTTGCCGTTCTCGTCGATTCTCGCAGAGCCAATTTTTACCATAGTATCCCATCCTTTCTTTAGGTCGTCCAGGTAATGGTCAAACTCGCGTCGGCGGAAAACCGCGCGTAGTTGGTGCTGTAGGTTTTTCCATGGAGCACCGTCGTGTCGTCGGCGTACAGCACAATGCCCTTGTACGTGCCGCTGCCCAATCCAGTCGCCAGTACCGTGGGCAGCGCGAATTCCGCCGTCTGTCCGTTGTCGATCGTCCCCAGCACATAGCCCTCCGTACTCAACGCAGGGTTCCCGCTCTTGCCGGTGTTGGTGGTGCCGTACACCTTCACCTGCACCGGCGCACCCTTGCCGTAATTTTTCAATCGGGTCAGCTTCAGGATCGCGGACTTCACCGTCCCGCTCACCCCACTAACGGCGTAGAAAATGCCGCCCTTAATCCGTCCGTTGGATTTCGTGTACCCCTGTCGGATGTCGCTGTCTCCGCTCCACCAGTAGGTGGTGTACGTGCCCGTAGCCGACGGG
>CACXHB010000026.1 GCA_902767315.1 uncultured Eubacteriales bacterium | reverse complement strand
GCCCCCTTGCCTTCCTGCGGAAGGCAAGGGGGCCGGGGGCGTCCCTAATTTTATTTACTGAGCCTGCTTGATTTCCTTCCATACCTGCGTATACAGATCGTTATACTGGCTGATATCGTGGAAATATTCGCAGCGGTCGATGATGTCCTGCGTGGGGTTCAGGGTGAGATTCTCCTTCTCCTCGTCAGAATACATCTCCTCGGCCACCTTGGCCACAGGGGTGGAATAATAGATGTACTGCTGATTTTTGTAAGCCACGTCCGGCCGGCACATGTAGTCGATGAACAGCTGCGCCGCCTCGATGTTCTTGCTGGCCTTGGGAATGCACATGCTGTCCACCCAGATGTTGGAGCCCTCCTTGGGCACGCAATAGGCCAGATCCTCGTTTTTCTCCATGGCGTACAGCGCGTCGCCGGACCACATCAGCGCCAGGGCAGCTTCTCCGGCCACCATCATGTCCTTGCTCTCGTCCACGGTGTAGGCCTTCACCAGTCCGTCCTTCTTCTGCTGAATCAGCACGTCCTTGGCTTCGTTCATTTCCTTTTCGTCGGTGGAATTCATGGAATAGCCCAGATACGCCAGGCCCGCGCCCAGGGTATCCCGCACGGAATCCATCATGAACACGCTGCGCTGATATTTCGGGTCGAACAGCGCGTCCCAGCTGTCGATTTCCCCGCCGGTCATGGTGGTGTTATACAGAATGCCCACCGTGCCCCACATGTACGCCACGGAATACTTGCCTTCCGGGTCGAAATCCGGGGTCTTGATCCAGTCCAGCAGACCGGAATAATTCTCCATCTTGGAAGTATCCAGCTCCGCCAGCATGTCTTCCCGAATGAGCTGCTCGATGATGTAATCCGAAGGAATCAGCACGTCGTAGGCGGAGGGGCTGGCAGCCAGCTGGGTGTACATTTCCTCGTTGGTGGTAAAGCAGGTATATTTGATTTCGATGCCGGTTTCCTCGGTGAACTCCTTCAGCACGGATTCGTCGATGTAATCATACCAGTTAAACACCGTCAGTGTCGTTCCCGCGTAGGGCTTGTTGGGATCGGCTTCGGTTTTTTTCTCGCCGCATCCCGCCAGCGTAAGGATCAGCGCCAGGGAAGCCAGGAGAGCCAGAATTTTTTTGAACCGGTTCATATCAGATTACCCCTTTCCATTGTTTATACATTTTCCAGCGAGCTGCGCCGGTTAATGATCAGCAGAAGCACCAGAATCACCACGAACATGATCGCGCTCAGGGCGTACATGCTGGGGGAAACGCCCCGCCGGGCGGAACCGTACACCGCGATGGACAGGTTGTTCACCGCGGAACCGCCGGTAAAGTAGCTGATGATGAAGTCGTCGATGGACATGGTAAAGGCCAGCAGTCCGCCGGTGACGATGCCCGGGGTGACCTGGGGCACGATGACCTTCGTCAGCGCTTTAAAGGGCTTGCAGCCCAGATCCAGCGCCGCCTCGTACATGTTGGGATCCATCTGCTTCAACTTGGGCAGCACTGAAAACAGCACATAGGGCGTGTCGAAGGCGATGTGCGCCATGACCATGGTCCAATAGCCCCGCTCCATTTTCAGCACCACGAACAGCATCATAATGGAAACGCCCGTCACGATGTCCGGCATGGTCATGGGCAGATAGGAAACGTTCAGAATCCAGCCGGCCCAGCCCTTTTTCATGCCGTGAATGCCGATGGCCGCCAATGTGCCCAGCACGGTGGACACCGCCGTGGCGATCACCGCAACGGACAGGGTCACCTTCAGCGCGTCCATGATCTTCGCGTCCCCCAGCAGATCCTTATACCAGTCGAAGGTAAAGCCCGTCCACACCGCGGAGGAGCGGGAGGCATTGAAGGACAGAGCGATCATCACCACAATGGGCGCATACAGGAAAAACAGAATCAGCATCAGATACGTCCACTTCAGCGCCTTTTTCACCACAGGCCACCTCCTTGGTTATCCGGGTCCACCTTGCGCAAAAGGGCCACGGAAGCGATGATTACCACCAGCAGAATCATGGAAATGGTGGAACCGTACTGCCAGTTTTTCAGCGTCATGAACATGTTCTCGATCATGTCGCCGATGAGGAAGGTCATGCCGCCGCCCAGGAGCTTGGAAATGGCGAAAGTCGTAACCGCAGGCATGAACACCATGGTAATGCCCGAAACGATGCCCGGCACCGACAACGGCAGGGACACCTTGCAGAACACCTGCAGGGGATTTGCCCCCAGATCCTCCGCCGCTTCCACCACCCGCCGGTCCATTTTTTTCATGCAGGTGTAAATGGGCAAAATCATAAAGGGCAGGTAATTGTACACCATGCCCAGCAGCACCGCGCCCTCGGTATAGAGCATCTGCTTGCGGCCAATGCCGATGGCCTCGAAAAAGGCGTTGATCAGGCCGTTATCCTGCAGCATGGTGCGCATGGCGTAGGTGCGCAGAAGGAAGTTCATCCACATGGGCAGAAGAATCAGCACAAACAGCGTCTTGTGCCGGGACATATCCTTCCCCGCCAGAAACGCCGCCGCCGGATAGCCCACCACCAGGCACACCGCCGTGCACTCCAGGGCCAGCCGCACGCTGAGCCAGAGGGTTTTCAAATCTCCGGAGGTGAAAAATTCCCGCCAGTTGTCCAGGGAAAGGGCGCCGGTGGCGTCCGTAAATCCATAATAGGCCACGAACAGCAGCGGCAGCACCGTAAACACGATCATCCACACCACATAGGGCCACGCAAAGAAGGAACGCTTCATTTTCCGCTCACAGCCTCCCTGTGCATAATGTGGATATTAAACGGCACGATGGAAAGGCCCACCTCGCTGCCCACGGGCTGCATGGCCGTGGAATGCACCTTCCATCGATAGCCGCCGGCCAGAATCATCATTTCGTAATGCACGCCCTTGAAGATCACGGATTCCACCGTGCCGGCGAGCATGCCCACGTCCTGGCCCACCACCATGATGTCCTCCGGACGCACCACCACGTCCACTTCCTCGTTTTTGTCGAAGCCCTCGTCCACACAGGGGAACTTCTGCCCGGCCATTTCCACCACGTCATCCTCGGGCATCACGCCGGGCAGGATGTTGCTTTCCCCGATGAAATCCGCCACAAAGGCGTTTTTAGGTTCGTCGTAAATCTTCTTGGGGTCTCCGATCTGGTGAATGCGCCCGCCGGACATCACGGCGATGGTGTCGCTCATGGTCAGGGCCTCTTCCTGGTCGTGGGTCACGTAAATAAAGGTAATGCCCAGCTCCTGCTGCATGGCCTTGAGCTCCAGCTGCATGTTTTTGCGCAGCTTCAGATCCAGCGCGCCCAGGGGCTCGTCCAGCAAAAGCACCTCCGGCTCGTTGACCAGGGCCCGGGCGATGGCGATGCGCTGCTGCTGGCCGCCGGAAAGGGAATCCGCCCATCGCTTTTCATAGCCTTCCATGTTCACCAGTTCCAGCATGCGGCCCACCCGCCGGGCGATTTCCTGCTTGCCCATTTTCTTCAGCTTCAGTCCGAAGGCGATGTTGTCGAAGACGTTCATGTGGGTAAACAGGGCGTATTTCTGGAACACGGTGTTCACCCGCCTGCGATAGGGGGGCACGTCGGTGATGTCCTTGCCTTCGAAGAGCACCTTACCCTCGGTGGGGAATTCGAAGCCGCCGATGATCCGCAGCATGGTGGTCTTTCCGCAGCCGGAAGGGCCCAGCAGGGTGAGAAATTCCTTTTTGCGAATATAAAGATCCACATTGCGCAGTACCTGGGTATCCCCGAAATTTTTGGAAATTCCCTTCAGCTCAATCAGCCGCATCTCGTCGTACATGGCCCTATCCCCTTTTTGCAAAAAATCTTTCTATAATAATAATCAGAAGCTGGGCGGCGTGGACACCCAGATCACCCGGCAGACGCTTTTGCCCGCGTTGACAATCCGGTGGGGCGCCGTGGGCCGGAAATAAAAGCTGTCGTCCCGGCGGGCGCGAATGACCCGGTCCCCCAGGATAATTTTGATATTGCCGGCCAATACGTATCCGAATTCCTCGCCCTCGTGGGGGTCGTCCTCCTCGGTTTCGCCGCCGGGGGCCATCTCGATGAGAATGGGCTCCATGCGGTTTTTCTGGGCGGAGGGCACCAGCCACTTGATAAAGCCCTTCATGGCCTCGCCGTCTTCCTTCACGGACATGTCCGCGTCGGAAAACACCACCTTTTCATCGGTAAAGTCGCTGAAGAAATTCTTCAGGTCCGTGCCCAGAGATTCCAGAATGTCCGTCAGCGTATCCACCGAAGGGGAAGTCAGATCCCGCTCCAGCAGGGAGATAAAGCCCTTGGAAAGCTCGCATCGGTTGGCCAGCTCCTCCTGGGTCAGGCCCCGCTGCATTCTAAGCCGCCGAACGCGGTCGCCGATCTTCAAAAATCCCACCTCGGTTTAAAATTTTAAACTCAAAAGCGATTTATATTAAACCACCTTACAGGCCCCCTGTCAAGTTAATTGTCTATTATCATGCGCCTTGGGGTTTAATATTTTGCGTTTTAGCCTGCTCGTATACTTGACAGGGCCTCTTAACGGCGTTATAATGTTTTTCCCACTTTTTTACAGGAGGCATGTGCGTTATGGCCGTATCGGAACATCCCGCCTACAGGGCGGAAAAAATGCACCTGGACGAGACGCTGCAGGTCATTTTCCGGGAAAAACAGGTAGCCCGGAAGGACCGGCTGGACGCGGAGGGCGCACTGTCCAACGCCCGCATGTACGACCCCGACGCGCTGCCCATTCGGGAAATGCTTTACGCCCGGGCGGTGCAGAACGAGAAAAACCTCTCCGCCGCGGAAAAACGCCCCTATTTCACCCGCATCGATTTCACCGAAACCGGCAAACAAAGCCAGACCTATTACATCGGCAAATACGGCGTGCTGAAATCGGACACTCTAGAAAGTCAGGTGATCGACTGGCGTGCGCCGGTGGCGAATCTGTACTATTCCGGGCAGATCGGCCCCCTGAAATACACCGCCCCCGACGGCGAGGTGGAAGGCGAGCTGACCCTGAAGCGCCAGTTCGGCATCGAGGACAGCCGGCTGATCTCCATTTTCGATACGGACATCGTGGCTCAGGACAAATATCTGAAGGACGTATTGAGCCAGACCACCGGCGACCGGCTGAAGGAGATCATCACCACCATTCAGGCGGAACAGAATTACGTGATTCGCTATCCGCTGGAGAAAAATCTGGTGGTGCAGGGGGTGGCCGGTTCCGGCAAGACCACCATCGCCCTGCACCGCATCGCCTATCTGCTCTATACCTATCAAAAGCGGCTGCAGCCGGAAAACATGCTGATATTGGCCCCCAGCCCGCTGTTTCTCAACTTTATTTCTCAGGTGCTGCCGGATCTGGGGGTGGAAAGCGTGCGGCAGACCACCTTTCCCCGGTTTGTGCAGCAGATTCTGGGGCCCGCCTGCCCTAAGACGGCGGATTCCTCGGGAGAAATTCACCAGATGCTCTCCCTGCCCGGCGAGGAGCTGGAGGCCCGTTCCCGGGTCATGCGCTATAAGGGCTCCACGGAATTCATGCGCCGCCTGGAGAAATGGCTGGACGATTATGAGGCGCGTTTTCCCCTGGAAGAGGGGCTGAAATTCGGGCCCGTGGTGCTCTACACCCCGGAGGAGCTGCGGAAATTTCTGCTGGAGGACGAAAAGCCCTTCCCCCTCCGGCGGCGGCTGGAGGAACTGAAAAAGCAGCTGAAATTGCGGGTCAAGGGGGCGGTGCATCAGTTATGCGACTGGTACGCCCGGGAATGCGACCGGCGAATTCTGGCCCTGCCGAAAACCGTGGCGGGCAAAGCCGAGCGCACCGCCCGGGGCGAAAAGCTGCATCAGAGCATGCTGGAGCGTCAGGCAGAGGTCAAAAAACGGGGCGCGGCCTTCCCCGCTCAGGCCCTGAAGCTGTTTCCGGAAACCGACCCCGCCAGGCTCTACCGGCTGTTCTGGCAGGAAATGCAGGAAACCGGAATTCTTCCGGAGGCGGCCGCGGCCACGCTGGAGGCAAAGCGCTTCTCCCGGGAGGATCTGGCCCCCATCGCGCTGATTGCCCAGCGCACCCTGGAATTGAAGCGGCCGGACATTCGGCACATCGTCATCGACGAAGCCCAGGATTTCAACGCCTTTGAAGTGTGCCTGCTGCGGCGGCTGGCCCGCAGTGCCACCTTCACCATCGTGGGCGATCTGATGCAGGGCATCGCCGGCTACCGGGGTATCGCCTCCTGGCGGGAATTTACCCAGGACGTGTTCCAAGGCAAATGCCAGACTCATGAACTGGTAACCAGTTATCGTAACACCGTGGAAATCATGGACACCGCCGCCCGGGTGATGAAAAACCTGCCCATCCCCGGTCTGAAGGCCCCCAAGCCCGTGCTGCGCCATGGAGACGCCCCCACCCTCTGCCCCGGCACGGCCCGGGACGCCGCGGCGCTGGCGAAAAAATGGCAGGCGGAGGGCATGGCCTCGGTGGCTATCGTCGGCCGCAATTCCAAGGCACTGGAGGCCCTTTCCCGGGAGGAGGGCTGGCCGATTCTGAACCCGGAGGCGGAAAGCTATCCGGCGGGCGTCGTACTGGCCCCGGCGGACACGGTAAAGGGCCTGGAATTCGACGCGGTGATCCTGCTGGACGGCGACGCGGAACGCTACCCCGCCCGGCCCCTGGACGCGCGGCTGTTGTACGTGTGCCTCACCAGAGCCCTGCACCGGCTGACCATTTTCTACAAAAACGCGCCTTCGCCCCTGCTGAAGGCATAAAAAATCGGCTGCGGAGGAACGCGCAATTCCTTCGCAGCCCTTAAAATATGAGTAAATCCATTTCCGACCCCCAGCCTTCCCCTCTGGGGAAGGTGGCTGAGCGCAGCGAAGCCGGATGAGGTCGCCTTCAGGATTGCAGAAGCGATTTGTAATAGTTCCCGAAATCCGCCAGCGCGTCGATAATGGGCAGCATTTCCCGCCCCAGCGCCGTGAGCCCGTATTCCACCCGCGGGGGCATTTCCTGATAATCCTTTCGATACGCCAGGCCGTCGTCGATCATCTGCCGCAGGCTGTCGGTCAATACCTTCTGGGAAATTCCCTCCAAATCCCGCTGCAATTCGTTGAACCGCCACGGCCGCGCCTTCAGATTGCGCAGAATCAGCAGCTTCCACTTCCCGCCGATAAGCGCCACCGCCGTCGCCACCGGGCACGCCGGGAGTTCGTCTCTGGTTTTCATTTTCCATCCACCTCCGCCAATCAGCATAACACATTTTATTTCGCATGTACAGTTACAAAAAAGTGCGTACTTGTTTTTGCATGTGCAAACCTGTACACTAAAGCCAGCAAGGGAAACTTGCAATCACACCTTTGGAGGGTTCAATCATGGCAAACTACGCGAAAATCAACATCGGCAACGAAGGACGCATGGAGCTTCACGATAAACTGGCGCTGACCGGCGCGGAAGTCAGCGTAAATCAGCTGCCCGCCGGGGCGGGGGTGCCCTTTGTGCACGCCCACAAGGCCAACGAGGAAATTTACGGCGTGCTGGCCGGGGAAGGCACGGCCGTCATCGACGGAGAAGCCATCCCCCTGACCGCCGGCGACTGGCTGCGCGTAGCCCCCGCCGCCAAGCGTCAGTTCTCCGCGTCGGCCCATTCCGGCATCACCTACGTGTGCATTCAGGTTCGGGAAAATTCTCTGGAAGCCTTCACCGCAGGCGACGCCATTATGTGCTGAAATTCCCCGGTGAATTCGCAATGGCATAAAAGCGTGACTGTGAAAGAAGCTTTTCTTTCGCAGCCCCGCTTTTTATCGGGCAATGGGAATTATTCGCAATCGATCCGCTCTATTTTGAAAATCACGGGACGCGTGCCGTCGGAACAGCAGGTGATCATTTCGTTTTCCCGCTTCATCCAGCCCTTCATAATGGACCCGCCCTGCAAACCGGCGTATATATAGCGAGAAATCGCATCCCACGCCTCGGAACAGAAGGACCTTTTCGGGCAGCCCGCTTTATTCCACGGTAAATCCGGTCCATTCCACGTGATTATATTCCATCACATCCCGGGATTTTTCCATGCCCAGCTTTTCATAAAAGGGAATGGCGCGGCTGTTGGCCACCAGATACACGCCGATGTCCTTTTCCCCGCCGGCCAGGGCGTGGGCCTTCCGCATCAGCTGTGCGCCAATTCCCTGGCGGACGCAGCCGCGGTCCACCCCCAGGTCGGTGACAAACAGCCAATAGGCAAAATCCGTCAGTCCCATAAGCACGCCCACGATCTTCCCGGTTTCGTCCACCGCGGCGAGACTCAGACTGGTTTTCTCCAGCAGCCGGGGAATGCGCTCCTCAAAGCGCTCCCGGGGGTATTGACTGCCCAGGTCGGTGCGTTTGAGAAATTCGATATATTCCTCCGGGGTCAGTCGCCGCTCTTGGATGGTAACGGTCATGGGGATTCCTCCTTTTTTCATTCAATAATCAGTCAAACTGCGTCTTCCAGGCGTCCCCGGCGCGATAGGCCGCAAAGCACATGCGCACCTGTTCCGGGGTATTTTTCGCCTCCGAAAGGGGCGGCAGCGCGTCCTCCGGGAAATAATCACTGCGAATGGTCTCGATGTTTTCCCGAAAGCACCCGCCCAGCGCCCGGCACAGCACGAACACCTTGCAGACCCCGTAGGCGTAATCCGGCCGGTTGTGCCGGGCCCGGTCCTGCACGGCGATGATGCTTTCGGCCGCCACCTCCAGCCCGGCTTCCTCCCGGGTCTCCTTCACGGCGTTTTCCCCCACGGACTGCAGCACGTCGCACCAGCCCCCGGGCAGAGACCACAGCCCGTCGTTTTCCTGCACCAGCAGAATCTTTCCTTCCCGGAACACGGCGGCCCGGGTGTCCAGCTTTGGGGTGGGATAGCCGGTTTCGCCGCAGAAAAGATCCTGCACCCGTTCCAGGGGCAGCCCGGAACCTTCGGCGACCATTTCCGCCGAAATTTCCCGAATGCGCCGGTAGCGCTCCAGATCGTAGGGATCCTTGCCGTAGGTAAGCCCCGCCTGGGCCAGGCTTTGCAGTTCCATGGCCCATTGAAGTCCTTTTTCCCGCATGCGCTTTTCCTCCAGAGACGGTGTTTCTTCTTTATTATAACACATGTCATATTCTTCGCAACCGCATTTAACCCCCCGGGAAGGAACATCCCCCGAAATTCTGGTATACTGTTCGTATCAATCGGCAAATTCGGGGGCGCTTATGGACGAAAGCAGCATTCTCTATTGTGACAATCACATTCTGGTGGCGGTGAAGCCCTGCAACGTGCCCTCCCAGGCGGACGCCTCGGGAGACGAGGACATGCTTACCCGCCTGAAAAAATACATTGGCATAAAATACAACAAACCGGGCAACGTATATCTTGGGCTGGTGCACCGGCTGGACCGGCCCGCAGGCGGCGTTATGATCTTCGCCCGCACCTCCAAGGCCGCCGCCCGGCTCAGCGCCCAGTTCGCCGCCCACGCCCAGGGCCGGCGCTATCTGGCCGTGACCCGGGGGCAGTGGAAAACCCCCGCCCATCCGGTGGATTTTCTGCGGAAGGATGAAAAGGGCATGGTGCGGGTGGTTCCGGAAACCGCCCCGGGGGCCAAACGGGCTGAACTGATCTCCACGCCCCTGGCCTGCCGGGAAGGGCTGACCCTCACGGACGTGGAGCTCATGACCGGCCGCGCCCACCAGATTCGGGTGCAGCACGCTCACATGGGCCATCCTCTCTGGGGGGACAACCGCTACGGCGACGGCAGGCCCGGCCAGCAGCTGGCCCTGTGGGCCTGGTCGCTGACGGTGAAGCACCCCACCCGGGACGAGACGCTGACCTTCACCGCCCCGCCGCCCCGCCGGGACGTGTGGGCGCTTTTTGCCGGAGAATTGGAGGAAAAATTTGCCCATGCGCAAGGGAAGTAAATCTGCCATCGTTTTCGCCTGCTGTCTTCTGGCCATGCCCACCTGCGTAAAGCTGCTGGACGGCTTTCACGCGGAGAATATGGAAAGCGCGCTGGTAATGGGCGCGCTGCTGGGGGCGCTGCACGTGGCGGTGCGGCCCATTCTGCGGGTGGTCAGCATCCCCCTGGGCTGCCTGACCCTGGGGCTGATCCAGCCGCTGATCGACCTGGCGCTGTTGTACCTGTGCGATCACGCGGTGGCCGGCTTTTCCATTACCAGCCCCCTGCACGCCGTCATCGCCGTAATGCTCATCAATACCATCAGCTTCATCGCCGTGGGCCGCCGGTAAAAAACGCCTTTTTATTGCCATACATTGCATGAAACCGCAACTACACAGGCTGCGTCTTATATACGCAACAAAATACAACGAGGTGCCCCACATGAAGAAACAACTTTTGGCGCTGCTGCTGGCGCTGTCGATGCTCCTTACCGGCTGCGGCTACGTGGTGGTAGACGACCAGGAGCCGGAGGTCCTCAGCGGCATTCTGGGCGGGGCCGCCCTGGGCGAAGGCGTGCAGGCCGCCAGTCCGGAGGAAATCCAGACCCGGCTGATCCAGCTGGGCTTCCTCACCGGCCAGGCCGACGGCATTTTCGGCCCCCGTTCCGCGGCCGCCCTTTCCGCCTTTCAGGAATATTGCGGCCTGATCCCCTCGGGGGAGGCGGACGAGGCCACGCTTTCGCTGCTCTTCGGCGACCCCGCCGCGCTGCCCACCCCCGCCCCCACGCCTGTGGCGGTGGGTGCCCGGGATACGGAACAGACCGCCACCGTGCGGGATCTGCAGCAGCGGCTCATTGACCTGAACTATCTTTCCACCCAGGCCGACGGCATCTTTGGCCCCGGCACGGAGCAGGCGCTGAAGGATTTTCAGGAATTGAACGGTCTGGAAATCACCGGCACGGCGGACGAAAACACCCTGAACGCCCTGTTTGCGGACGCGCCCATTCCCATGCCCACGCCGGAGCCCACCCCCCGGGTTCGGGGAGCGAAGGGCGAAGAAATTCGCCAGGTGCAGCAGGCGCTGCAGATCATGGGCTTCATGGGCGGCGAGGCCGACGGAGATTTCGGCCCGGAAACGGAAAACAGCGTGAAGCGCTATCAATCCTACGTGCACCAGCGGGAAGTGGAGGCGGCGGAACTGAATCCCACGCCGGAGCCCACCCCCGAGCCTACCCCGGAGTCCACCCCGGAACCCACCCTGCAGCCCGACGCCACGGCCGGCATCACTCTGGCGGAGGAAGCCATGCCCGCCGTGGACGACCAGCCCGCGGAAGTCCCGCCGGAGGAAGCGGCTGCTGAGCCCCCCTACGAGCCCGACGGCGTCGTTACGGACGAACTGATGGCGAACATTCTGGCCTTCAACGACGTGACCCTCTATCAGGAAGACCTGCAGCGCGGCTCCCGGGGCGACGAGGTCACCCGGCTGCAGCGGCGGCTGGCCTCCCTGTGGTATCTGGGCAACAGCACGGATATCGACGGCCAGTTTGGCGGCAACACCGAAACGGCGCTGAAATATTTCCAGAAGCGCAATAACCGGGAAGAAACCGGCCTGGCGGATCGGGAAACGCAGCTGCTATTGTTCAGCGCCGACGCGGTGAAGTCCGATCGCCCGGTGTGCATGTATAAGCTGAAAATCTCCGTGTCCGATCAGAAGGTTTACGCCTACAAATGGGTCAACGGCGATTACACGGATCTGGTGCGCTCCATGACCTGTTCCACCGGCACCCGGGAAAACCCCACGCCCCTGGGCACGTTCTCCGCGGCGGGTGCGGCGGGCCGCTGGTATTATTTCCAAAAGTTCAAATGCTGGGCCCAATACGCCTACCGCATCGACGGCCCCATCCTGTTCCATTCGGTGCTGTATTCCGAAAAGGACGAATCCACCCTGCGCAAGGGTTCGGTTTACGCCCTGGGTTCCCGGGCCTCTCACGGCTGCATCCGCCTGAAGGTGGAAGACGCCAAGTGGATTTACAACAACTGCCCCGCGGGCACCACCGTGGTGGTCTACTGACCACTTGTTTGAGCGCTTCCCGGCAATGTTTTCGCCGCGGAAGCGCTCTTTTTCTACCCCCGCCCATTTGGATTGGGGCAAGGCCGTTTTGACTTACCGCCCTTTCCCTGGAAATTGCCCGTTCCGGGGCTTGACGCGGGGGGAAAAATCCGTTATAATAATCGCATCACGGATTGGCCCTCGGGCAGAAAGGAGGAATCGACCCTTTATGGATGGCGACAGTTGTGGCGGTAACCGAACCATCGACATCCCCATATGCTTTCCTTACGCGAGACATATCTGCGCTGCCGTCGGGCGGGGTGGACGTGTTTTTTTTGCATATAATGGATCGGTGCCTCCCCCGTCGGGTTGCATCGCATCGATTGCATAAGGAGAGATTTTTTCATGTCTGGTTTCATCGCCGGTAAGATTATCGGCATCCTGGTTCTGGTGCTCTTTTCCGCGTATTTCTCAGCTACGGAAACAGCCTTTGCCTCCCTGAACCGAACCCGTCTGCGGACAATGGCCGAAGACGGCAACAAGAAGGCGCGCCTGGCGCTTTCCCTTTCCGAAAATTACGACAAGCTTTTGTCTACCATATTGATCGGCAACAACATCGTCAACATCGCCGCCGCTTCCCTGGGCACGATTCTGTTCGTGCGGCTGCTGGGGGATATGGGCGCGACGGTTTCCACCATTGTGCTGACGGTGGTGGTGCTGATCTTCGGCGAAATTACCCCCAAAAGCGCCGCCAAGGACAATCCCGAACGCTTCGCCATGTTCTCCGCGCCCTTTCTGCGGGTGCTGATGACGGTGCTTACCCCGGTGAATTTCCTGTTCACCCAGTGGAAGAAGCTGGTGAACCGGGTGGTAAAGCCCTCCGACGATTCCCGCATGTCTCAGGAAGAGCTGATGATGCTGGTGGACGAGGTGCAGCAGGAAGGCACCATCGACAAGGACGAGGGCGAGCTTCTGCGCAACGCCATCGCCTTTGACGAAACCGAAGCCGGCGATATTCTCACTCACCGGCTGGACATCGAAGCCGTGCCCATGGACGCTACCCGGGAGGAGATCGCCAAGGCCTTCTCCGAAAGCGGCTATTCCCGGCTGCCGGTTTACGTAGAAACCATTGACGACATCCGCGGCGTCATTCATCAGAAGGACTTTTTCACCGCCACGGGTATTTCCGATCGGCCCCTGTCCGAACTGATGGGCCCGGTGGAATTCGTGCTGGCCAGCGAAAAAATCAGCGACCTGCTGCGGAAGCTGCAGAAGGCCAAAACCCACGTGGCCGTGGTGCTGGACGAATACGGCGGCACCTACGGACTGATCACCATGGAAGACATTCTGGAGGAGCTGGTGGGCGAAATCTGGGATGAACACGACGAAGTCACCGAAGAGGTGCAGAAGCTGGACGCGGACACCTACCGGGTGGACGGCAACATGAGCCTGGACGACTTCTGCGAACAGTTCGACATCAAGACCGATTCGGAGCTTTCCTCCGTGGGCGGCTGGATCGCCGAACAATTGGGCGAAGTGGCCGAACCCGGCGACCGGCTCACGGCCTGCGGCCTGGAAATCGTGGTGGAATCCGTGGAAAACCACTTCGTCTCCGCCGCCCGGGTGCGGAAACTGCCCCCGCCCCCGGAAGAGACCAAAGAAGAATAAAGCATCCTCATTTGTGGACGAGGGAATCACTTTCCCCGTCCACAATTTGCGTCATATCCTATTTCCGGAATTGATTGTGACGAATAAGGAGCGTGACCCAATTGATAACCATGTTATATATAGTTTTTTCGTTGCTGCATTATTTTTAGATGATTATCCATTATACAAACATTTCAAAGACATAGGCATTCTGGAATGGTGATAAAAACGCATTGTTTGGCCCAGTCTGCGGCCCCGCCCTTGCGCGGGGCTGTTTTTTGCGGTAAAATGATTTTCGACAGGAGGGGAGCAAATGAACGAAACGCTGGAATTGAAACTGAGCCTGTTGCCGGATTCCCCGGGATGTTATCTGATGAAATCCCAGGGGAAGATCATTTACGTGGGCAAGGCGGTCAATCTGAAGAACCGGGTGCGCCAGTATTTTCACCCCTCCAAGAACCACACCCCCAAGGTGCGGGCCATGGTGGAAAAAATCGACGATTTTGACATCATGCTGGTGGACGGGGAGCTGGAGGCCTTTCTGCTGGAATGCAACCTCATCAAGCTGCACATGCCCCGGTATAACATCCTTCTGAAGGACGACAAGCATTATCCCTATATCCGCATCGATCCCCGGGAGGATTTCCCCAAGGTGGAACTGGTGCGGAAAATGGACCGGGACGGCGCCCGGTATTTCGGGCCGTATCAGGGGGCCACGGTGGTGCGGGAAGTGATGGACGTGGTGCGCATGGTGTTCCCCATTCGCACCTGCAACCGGCGCATCGATCCCGCCCGGCCCCAGCGGCCCTGCGTGCACCATCAGATCGGCCAGTGTCTGGCCCCCTGCGCGGGCAAGGTATCCAGCGAGGAATACCGGGCGCTCATCGGCCGGGTCATGGACTTTCTGGGGGGTAAATACGCCCCGGTGGTGGACGAACTGACCCAGCGGATGCAGGAGGCCTCCCGGGCCATGAATTACGAACGGGCGGCCCTGTACCGGGACCGGCTGCGGGCGGTAGAAGCCGTGATGCAGAAACAGAAGACCCTCTCCACCGCCCAGGCCGACCAGGACGTGCTGGCGGTGGCCCCCTACGGCGCGGACGCCATTGTGGAGCTGTTGATGATTCGTTCCGGGCGGCTCATCGATTCGGAGCACTTTGTGTTCGACGGTGCGGCGGAGGACGCGCCCTGGGAGATTCTGACCCAGTTCATCCTGCAATATTACGACAAGACCAACATGCCCCCGCAGGAGCTGCTGCTCAGCGTGGATCTGCCGGAAAAGGACGTTCTGGAACAGCTTTTGACAGAACTGCACGGGCGGCGGGTGTATCTGAACCACCCCATGCGGGGGGACAAGGTGAAACTGGTAAACATGGCCCTGAAAAACCTGAAGGACGAGGCCGCCAAGCGGGACAAGCAGCTGGCCCGCACCCGGGAGCGCACGGTGCTAGCCATGGAGGAACTGGGCAAGGTGCTGGGGCTGGACAAGCCGCCCCGGCGCATCGAAGGCTACGATATTTCCAACACCCAGGGTGTGCTGTCCGTGGCCTCCATGGTGGTGATGATCGACGGGGTCTGCGCCCACAAGGAGTATCGCCATTTCCGCATCAAAACCGTGGAAGGCCCCAACGATTTCGCCTCCATGAAGGAGGTCATTACCCGGCGACTGGCCCACGCCGCCCGGGAATTTCAGGAACGGGCCGCGGCGGGGCTGCCCCCGGAGGGCGGGCATTTCACCGATCTGCCTGATCTGATCCTCATCGACGGCGGCCGGGGCCAATTGAACGCCGCCCTGGAGGCCATGGGGAATTCCCCCTACGACATTCCCATGTTCGGCCTGGCCAAGCGCATTGAGGAAATCGTGCTGCCCTATTCCGACGATTCCCTGCTGCTGGACCGGCATTCCAACGCCCTGCACGCCATTCAGCGGCTGCGGGACGAGGCCCACCGGTTCGCCATCACCCACCACCGGGCCCTGCGGGGCAAGCAGGCCGTGGGCTCCCGGCTGGAGGCCATTCCCGGCGTGGGCCCCGCCCGGCGCAAGGCGCTGATGAAGCACTTCAAAACCATGGAGGAATTGAAAAACGCCTCGCTGGAGGAATTGGAACAGGTGCCCTCCCTGCCGAAAAACGCGGCGGAAGCGGTGTTCCGGGCCCTGCACCCGCCGGAAACCCCGCCGGAAAAGGAATGACAGATTTAACATTAAAACCTATTGATTTAGTAGGTTATTGGGTTTATAATACCCGCATACCCAATGGAAACGAAATTCATCGAAAAAGGAGCGCATTTACATGTCGAAAATCTATACTTCCGCCGATCAGCTCATCGGCAAGACCCCGCTTCTGGAGGTCAAGCGGATTGAAAGCGCCCTGGACCTCAAGGCACGCATTCTGGTAAAGCTGGAGTACTTCAATCCCGCCGGTTCCGTGAAGGACCGGGTGGCCGCGGCCATGCTGGACGACGCGGAAGCCGCCGGCAAGTTGAAGCCGGATTCCGTCATCATCGAGCCCACCTCCGGCAACACCGGCATCGGCCTGGCCAGCGTGGCCGCGGCCCGGGGCTATCGGATCATCATCGTCATGCCCGACACCATGAGCGTGGAACGCCGGAAGCTGATGAAGGCCTACGGCGCGGAGCTGGTGCTTTCCGAAGGCGCAAAGGGCATGAAGGGCGCCATTGCCAAGGCGGAAGAGCTGGCGAAAGAGATTCCCGGCAGCTTCATTCCCGGCCAGTTTGTGAACCCCTCCAACCCCAAGGCCCATTATCTCACCACCGGCCCGGAAATTCTGGAAGACACCGACGGCAAGGTGGACTACTTTGTGGCGGGCGTAGGCACCGGCGGCACCATCACTGGCGTGGGCCGTTATCTGAAGGAGCACGTGCCCGGGGTGAAGGTCGTGGCCGTGGAGCCTCAGTCCTCGGCGTTTTTGTCCACGGGCGTAGCCGGCCCCCACAAGATTCAGGGCATCGGCGCGGGCTTTGCTCCCGACGTGCTGGACAAGGGCATTTATGATGAAATTCTGCCCATTTCCAACGAGGACGCCTTCGAATACGGCCGGCTCATGGGCCACAAGGAAGGCGTGCTGGTGGGCATTTCCTCCGGCGCGGCGCTGAAGGGCGCCATCGACGTGGCCCGTCGTCCGGAAAACGAGGGCAAGACCATCGTGGTGCTGCTGCCCGATTCCGGCGACCGGTATCTCTCCACTCCCCTGTTCGAGGAATAATGCCTGCAAAAACGTCCGTTTCCGATGAATTTCGGAAACGGACGTTTTTTTCGTCTGATTTGTCTTGCTTACAGCCCGCAGTCTTCCGCCGCCTGCTGCAATTTTTCCATGGCGTCGTTGATGATTTCCTGCATGGTCAGCCCCGCGGGCACCCCGGCCACCAGATTTTCGCACTTGCTCATGGGCAGCAGAATGCGCACAGCGTTTGCCTGCCCCACAGCCCGAGCCATGGCGGGGGTAATTTCCCCATAGAGGGAATCGGCGATCACCATGCCGATGGGCCCGATGATCACATCCGCCCGGCGGCAGGCCACGATCACGGCGTTTTCCCCGGTGGCGGCGTGTCTGGCACCGGCCTTGAGCATGGCGGTGGTGGCGATGGCGTTGGTGCCCACGCAGGTAAGCTCCGCCTGGGGATAGGCCGCGCCGATGCGTTCCGCCAGCTGCCGGCCCATTTTGCCGCCCTGGCCGTCGATGACTACAATTCTCATGGCCGCTCCTCCCAACCCATTTCCGCCGCCAACAGCCGTGCGGCGCACATGCAGCACCTTTCGCAGGGGCGGCTCTGGTAATAGGCCTCGTCCCGCACGGCGGGCTCCGGGGCCTGACAGCCCTCTACTCCCAACAGCTCCCGGCAGAGATGGCTGCCCATCTCCCCGGCAAAGGCGTGGCTCAGCTTCTGCACCCGGGCATAGCAGGCCTTTTTGGCGCCCCGATCCTCCGGGTCGTCATAGCCCTCCAGAAAGGACATCACCATCAGCGCGCCGGTGAGCGCCCCGCAGATTTCCCGCATGCGGCCCACGCCGCCGCCGAAAACGCTGGACATCCGCGCGGCGGTTTTTTCGTCCAGTCCGGTTTTGTCCCGAAAGGCGCAAAACACCGCCTGGGCACAGTTATAGCCCGCCCGAAACAGCCGGGAGGCTTCCTTTGCATAGTCCATGTGTTTCCCCTCATATTGCGCCGCTCCGCCAGGGAAGGGCCTGGGGAGCGGCGTTTTTTGATTGTTTGATTTAG
>CACXHB010000025.1 GCA_902767315.1 uncultured Eubacteriales bacterium | reverse complement strand
CCGGCGCGCCCACCCTGCCCGTGGGTTCCCCGATTTTCTGGCCCAGACGCACGGTATCCCCCGGACGCACCAGACTTTTGCAGGGGGCCCCCACGTGCTGCAGAAGGGAGACGGCCACCGTATGGGGCGGGTCGATTGCCCGAACGGGAACCTCCCCCGCCGCAGTCTTGCCGCCGCGTCCTTCCCGGGGATGAATCCCTCCGGAAAAGCTGAAATGCCGCACTGTCTATTTCTCCTTTCCACCGGGTTCAATCTGTAAAATCAACTAAATTATAACATAACAGCATCTTGATATGCAACTGTTTTTATTTATTTTATTAACAAAACAGGCGCAGCTTTGGCAAAATTTCTTTTACCAAAACCGCGCCTTTCGCGTTTTCAGAAAATCAGCGGTCGATATCCGTCCAGACCAGCATTTCTCCCTCTTCCCGGTTGGCCCAGGCATAATAGGGAATGAAGACCGCCGTGCAGTCCCTGCGCGCGTCGGAATATTCCGCGTACAGCGCGTCCTCCTCCGGCCACTCCCGGCGGCTGGCGGGCAGGCAAATCTCCGTTACGCCCAGCTGGGGATTTTCCGCAAAGGAGGGGGTTCCGTTCCGGCGAATACGCACGTCCTTCAGGTATTTTCCGTTGTCGCATTCCTCCATGCAATACACCAGCGGGCCCCGGGTCACGGCCACCCGGCCGCAATCCTCGTGCACCGCCGGATGGGCCTGCACCAGCCGCACCGGCATTTCCAGCGTCAGCCGCAGCTGGTCGCCTTCCGCCCAGGAACCGGCGAGGCGAACGTATCCATCCCGGTTTTCGGGAGACAGGATCTCGCCGTTTTTCTCCAGCTTCCATTCCCTGCACCAGCCGGGAATCCGCAGGCCCACGTCGTAAGCGCCGGCGGGCAGGGTCAGCAGAATCCGGCCGTCGTAGGGATATTTCGTCTCCATATGCACCGGCCCGAAGGCGGTTTCGGCCTGACAGGTCATGTAATGGTGCACATACAGCGCCTTATCCGACTGGGTGAAGGCAAAATCCCCGATGGAGCCCAGCAGCCGCAGCACGTTGGGCGGGCAGCAGGAGCAATCGAACACCCGAACCCGCCGGGTGATGGGCATATGATCCCGGGCCTGGGCGTAATAATCGTTGAAATGAATCACGTCCGGATGCACTTCCAGGGGATTTTCGTAGAAGAAGCTCTGGGTATCCAGCGAAACGCCTGCCAGCATGCCGTTATACAGGGCCTTTTCCGCAATATCGGCATATTCTCCCCTGGGCTCTATCCGGCTCATCCGCCGGGCGAACAGCGCCAGGGACAGGGCCGCGCAGGTTTCGGCATAGGCCGTGCGGTTCATCAGATCGTAATCGAAGGTGAAGGCCTCGCCCACGTGGCTGGAGCCGATGCCGCCGGTGACGTACATGCGCCGATGGGCGATGTTATGGAAAAGGGCCCGACAGGCTTCCTTCAGGGATTCGTCCTCATCCTGCCAGGCCAGATCGGCCATGCCGGAATAAAGATAGCACGCCCGAACGCTATGGCCCTCGGCGGTGCGCTGCTGGCGCACGGGCAGATGGGTCTGGCTGTAGGTGGGCCGGTCAAAGACCTTATAGGTCTTGTCCCGGGGGGACGTGCCGCGGGTATCGACGAAATAGCGCATGAGATTCAGCCATTTCTCATCGTCCGTGGCCCGGTAAAGCCGGAACAGCGCCAGTTCCAGTTCCGGATGGCCGGGGGTGTCGAATCCGGCGTAATGCTCCTGCCGGAAGACCTTATCCACCAGAGAAGCGTATTTCAGCATCAGGTTCAGGAATTTCTCCTTGCCCGTTGCGTCCCGATAGGCCACGGCCGCCTCGATGAGATGGCCCAGGTCGTAGAGTTCATGGTCGGTATACCGGGTGAAGCGGTTTTCCGGCTCCGCGGTATCAAACCAGATATTAAAATAACCGTCGGGCCGCTGATGGGCCTCGATTTTATCCACGCATTCGTCCACCAGGGCCTCGATTTCAGGATCCCGCTGCTCCTGGAGCAGATAGGCCGCCGCCTCGATCCACTTGGCGATGTCGCTGTCCCAGAAGATATGGGGCTTATTGGGCATGCCCTCTTTCCAGGTGAAATCCAGCGCGCCGAAGCGGCCGGTATCCCGGAACCGATCGTACACGGACATGAGCCCATGGGCCCGGGCGTTCTGTTTCCATGTTTCCCAAAAATCCCCCGTGACGCGCACCTGCGCCCTTTTCAGGTCTGTAAATTTTTCCATATTCCATATCCCTCCCGCCCTATCATAACATAGGCCGTTTCTTTTTGCAACGCAAATCTCCTCTGCAATCTCCGGGGCGCATGCTTCACATATTTCCCCCTTTCTTTGGATTTTTTCGCTAAATTTGCATGAACGCCTTCATATGGCTTGCAAAAATCCCACGAATCGGGTATACTCTATGGGCACAGAGATCATTTGGAGGTTTATCATGGAAATGGAAAATGCGCAGGAGCTGATTCAGCGCCTGAACCATAGCGGCAAAAAACTTTCAAAAAGTCATCGGCGTATCGCGGAATGCATCGTCTCCCATTACGACAAGGTGGTGTTCATGACCGCCTCCCGGCTGGGCGAATACGTAGGCGTTTCCGAATCCACGGTGGTGCGCTTCGCCGCCGCGCTGGGCTATTCCGGATATCCGCAATTGCAGAAGGCCCTGCAGGAACTGATTCGCCATCGGCTCACCGCCGCGCAGCGCTTTGAAATGACCAGCGATATGGATCACACCCAGGTGCTGAACAAGGTATTGAAGGCGGACATGCAGAACATTCGCTCCACCCTGGACGAGTTGGACGTGGACGCTTTCGAAAAGGCCATCGACCGGATCATTCAGGCCCGGCATATTTACGTAATGGGTCTGCGGGCTTCCGGCCCCATCGCCCAGTTCTTCGTTCATTATCTGCGCTTTATCTTTCAGGACGTTACCTGCGTCACCTCCGGCGTCAGCGACGTTTTCGAACAGCTGGCCCGCATCGGACAGGGAGATCTGCTCATCGGCATTTCCTTCCCCCGGTATACCAGCCGCACCATCGAGGCCATGGAATTCGCCCACACCCGGGGCGCGGGGCTTATCGCCATTACTGACGGCCCCCTCTCTCCCCTGCACGCCTCGGCGGACATCTGCCTGAACGCCAAAAGCGACATGGCTTCCTTCGTGGATTCCTTCGCCGCGCCCCTTTCCCTGATTAACGCGCTGATCGTGGCGCTGGCCCAGCGCCGGCGGCAGGAAGTTTCCGAATACTTCAGCAACATCGAGGGCATCTGGAACGATTACCACGTGTATCTTTCCAAAACCGGAGAATAAACAAATAAGTAGGGATTTTTCCAATGGCAAAGAAGATCATTGTCATCGGCGGCGGCGCGGCGGGCATGCTCGCGTCGCTTTTTGCCGCCCGGGCCGGGGCGCGGGTTACGCTGCTGGAGCGCAACGAAAAACTGGGCAAGAAGCTTTACATCACCGGCAAGGGCCGCTGCAACCTGACCAACGCATGCGAAAAAGAGGAATTTCAGCGTCAGGTGCTGCGCAACCCCCGGTTTCTGTACGCCTCCCTGGCCGTGCTGGACAATTTCGGCATGATGGATTTGATGGAGAATTTAGGCGTTCCACTGAAGGTGGAACGGGGGCAGCGGGTATTTCCCGTTTCCGACCACGCCAGCGACGTGGGCCGGGCCCTGGAAAAGGCACTGCGCACCGCGGGGGTGGATATACGCCTGAACACCCGGGCGGCCTCCCTTTTGGAAAAGGACGGCCGGTGCCGGGGGGTACGGCTGTTTAACGGCGCGGAGCTGCCCGCCGACGGGGTGATCGTATGCACCGGTGGGGTGAGCTATCCCGCCACGGGATCCACCGGCGACGGCCACCGCATGGCTCGGGACGCGGGGCTCGCGGTAACGCCCCTGCTGCCGGGGCTCACCTCCCTGCACACGGGGGAAGCCTGGCCCGGCGAGCTGGCGGGGCTTTCCCTGAAAAACGTGGCGCTGCGGGCCTATGCCGGGAAAAAGCGCATTTACGCCCAACAGGGGGAAATGCTGTTTACCCACACGGGCATTTCCGGCCCGCTGGTGCTGACCCTTTCCTCTCTTCTGCCTCAGGAGCTTTCCCAGGTGCGGCTGAGCATCGACCTGAAGCCCGCGCTGGACGACGGCGCGCTGGATGCGCGGCTGCTGCGGGAAGTGGGCCAGAATCCCCGCCGGAGCGTTTCTTCCATTATGGACACCCTCTGCCCCCATTCTCTGGGGCAGACGATTCTGGCCCTGGGCGAAATTCCCCCGGGGCTGCCCGCCTGCGAAATCACCCACGCCCAGCGCGCCCGGATTCGGGGGCTTTTGAAGGATCTGCCCCTGACGGTGCGCTCCCTGGGCAGCTTTGAGGAAGCCATCATCACCCGGGGCGGCGTGAGCGTGAAGGAGATCAACCCCTCTACGCTGGAATCCAGAAAGCTTCCCGGGGCGTATTTCGCCGGAGAAGTGCTGGACGTAGACGCGGTCACCGGCGGATTCAATCTGCAAATCGCCTTTTCCACCGGCGCGCTGGCGGGAAAAAGCGCCGCTCAGGCAGAGGCGTGATTCGCCAGATTCCCAACGGGCTGACGGGGCTGCGGCTGATATTCAGCGCTGCGCTGATGTTTTTGCCCGTGGAATCCCGCCTGTTCTGGATTTGCTACGGCCTTTGCGGCTTAAGCGACATGCTGGACGGCTTTCTGGCCCGGCGGCTGGGCGTGGAAACGCATTTTGGCGCGGTGTTTGACAGCTGCGCCGACGGGGCTTTTGGGGCGGCGTGCCTGCTGCGCCTGGGGCCCCGGCTGCATCTGGCCGGGCCGGTTTGGGGAATGATCGCCCTGACGGCGGCCGTGAAGCTGCTGGCTGCGCTTCGCCGCCGCAGTCTGGCCTTTCCGCACACCGCCGCCAACCGGATGACGGGGCTGGCGCTGTTTTTCGTTATGCCCATTTGCTGCTTTCGCGCCGGAAACGCCGCCGCGGCGCTGACCTGCGGGCTGGCGCTCAGCGCCGCTCTGACGGAATGACACAACCCATCTAAGGAGGAATCCTGATGAAACTTCGCATTGCGGGACTGGTGAACGACTCCATCGTGGACGGCCCCGGCTTTCGACTGGCCGTGTTCACGCAGGGCTGTCCTCACAACTGTCCCGGTTGTCACAACCCGGAAACCCACGATTTCAACGGCGGCTCCGACATGGATACCGCCGAAATCATCCTGACCATGGAAGACAACCCGCTGCTGGACGGCGTAACCCTCACCGGCGGCGACCCCTTCTGCCAGCCGGAGGCCTGTCTGGAGGTGGCCCGGGCCGCCCACAAACTGGGGCTGAACGTATGGGCCTACAGCGGCTGGACTTATGAACAGCTGCTGGCGGACCCGAAAAAGCGGGCGCTGCTGGAGGAAACGGACGTATTGGTGGACGGGCCCTTCATTCTGGCCCAGCGCACCCTGGACAAGCGCTTCATGGGTTCCAAAAATCAGCGGGCCATCGACGTGAAGGCCTCGCTGGCTCAGGGAAGCGCCGTGGAAATCGCCAGTTAAGGCGGTTGCCTTAAATTCAAAAAGGAGGGCATTGGCCCATGAAAACCCTCATCGCATACGCATCCAAAACCGGCGTGGTGGAAAAATGCGCCAAGATGCTGGCGGAAAAACTGCCCGGGGTGGAGATTTGCAACCTGCGCCGGGGCGCGACGAATCCCGCGGATTACGACTGCGTCGTGGTGGGCGGCTCCATTCGCGCCGGGGCCCTGAGCCCGGAAACGGCGCTGTTTCTGGATCAGTGCCGGGATACGCTATTGCGGAAGAAACTGGGGCTTTTCCTGTGCTGCGGCGCGGACGACCAGGCGGAGGAGGCCTTTTCCCGGAACATTGCGCCGGAATTGCTGGCCCACGCGGCGGTTCACATGGCCTTCGGCGGCGAGCTGAATCTGGACGGGGCGCACGGGCTGGAGAGATGGATGATGAAATTCATGCGGAAATCCGCCGAAAAGGAAGGCACGCTGATGCACCTGTTCCCGGAACGCATGGACGCGTTCGCCGCGGCTCTGGAAAAGGAGGAGGCGTAAACATGCTCTGCATTGGATACGACATCGGCGGCACCAAGTGCGCCGTGAGCCTGGGCCGGGTGGAAGGCGAAAGGATGAAAATTCTGGACAAGGCCCAGTTTCCCACCCAGGGCGCGCCGGAGGACGTACTTTCCCAGATGGCGGACTGCGCCGAAGGGCTGCTGAAAAAGCGCGGGCTATCCTTCCGGGACGTGGCCAGCGCGGGAATCAGCTGCGGCGGGCCGCTGGATTCTGCGCGGGGCGTGGTGCTTTCGCCCCCCAATCTGCCGGGATGGGACGCAATTCCCGCGGTGGAAATTCTGGAAAAGCGCACGGGCGTTTCCACAAAACTTCAGAACGACGCCAACGCCTGCGCCATGGCGGAATGGAAATTCGGCGCGGGCCGGGGCAGCCGGAACATGGTGTTTCTCACCTTCGGCACCGGGCTGGGCGCGGGGCTGATTCTGGACGGTCGGCTGTACTGCGGGGCCAGCGACATGGCCGGCGAGGTGGGCCACATCCGTCTGGCGGAGGACGGCCCCGTAGGCTACGGCAAACCCGGATCGGCGGAGGGCTTCTGCTCCGGCGGCGGCATTGCCCGCAGCTGCGTTCTGGCCGTGGGCCGCGCCCTGAGTCAGGGGGAAACCCCCGAAATTTACCGGGCCGTGAACGGCGATTTGACCCAAATCACCGCCTATCTGGTGGCGAAGCTGGCCAAGGAGGGCGATCCCTTCTGTCGGGAGATCTACGCCGCCTGCGGCCGGAAGCTGGGGATGCTTTTGAGCATGCTGATGGACATTGTGAACCCGGAGGTCATCGTGCTGGGAGGCGTGTTCATGCGCAGTCAGGAGCTGATTCGCCCGGCCATGGAGGAAGTCATCGCCCGGGAAGCGCTGCCCCACGCGGCGCGGGTCTGCCGGATTCTGCCGGCGGGGCTGAGCGAGGGCATCGGCGATTACGCCGCCCTTTCGGTGGCCTGTCTGTAAAACCACATAAAAACCGCTCGTCGGAACGCATTTTCCGGCGAGCGGTTTTCTTTATGCGTTTTCCAGATAGAGCAGAAGCGTAGGTTCAATCCAGTAATCGAACCGCGTACCGGAGACGCCCGTCTCCAGCGCCTTCATCTGCAAATAGGCGGGCAGGCCGTCGGCAGCGTCGTGCCACAGATCGCAGAACGCCGTATCCGCATGGGCGGCGGGCAGGGTCTCCCGGGCATAATGAAAGGCGTCGTCCCGCACCAGACGAAGCTTATGCTTTTGGGGGAATTGCGGCAGGAGGTGCTTTTCAAACAGGGAAAGCACATCCGGGTCCCGCTCCACCACCGTGACGGAGGAAACCTCCGCCTTCTGAGCAACCATCAGGGGATAATAGCCCAGGCCCAACCCGAAGGCAACGACGTTTCCCCGAGCCCGGGAAATGGGCCCGGCCATGGTTTCGATTTCCAGAGGGGTAACGGTCATCCACACCCGGTCGCCGGAAAGCAGCGCCGGATAGGAAAAGCCATTGTAGAAAAAGCCCAGGGGCGCGATTTCCCGGCCTTCCGCATCCCGCCGGAGGTCGCCCGCCACGAACAGCTCGCATGGGGCGTATTCCAGCCGGGTAAACCGGCACGCACCCTGCCGCGCTTCCGGGAAGGCAATCCTTTGCAGATAAAAATTCTGCCGATAATCGGCCGGTTGACATTCCCGAATGGCGGGACGGAAATAGGCTTCAAATAAATCCCGTTCCTTTTCCGAATCCACGCCGCAGGCCTCGGCCAGCAGAAGCGCCATGGCATGGGGCCGGGACACGCCGCATTCCGCCACCTGACGCGCCATCTCCCGGGAAATGCCCCGGGGGTTTTCGGAAAGGAACCGGCTGAACAGCGCCATCATGCGCCGGTTTTCCCGGCGAATCAGCGCGTTCACGGCGTTTCCTGCAACGCGCGGCAAATGGCCTGGAAGGTGGCGGGAGAAATATCGTGCTCGATTTTGCAGGCGTCCTCCCGGGCGGTGGCCTCGTCCACCCCCAGGCGCACGAGGAACGCCGTCAAGGCCTTATGCCGGTCGTAGATATTCCGGGCGATGGCCATGCCCTTGTCGGTAAGGGTAATCAGGCTGTCCTTATCCATGAGGATATAGCCATCCTCCCGGAGATTTTTCATGGCGATGCTCACCGAAGGCTTGGTCACGGAAAGCTCCTGGGCGATGTCCACGGAGCGCACCATGCCCTTTTCCTCGGAAAGCATAAGGATTCTTTCCAGATAATTTTCTGCGGATTCGTGAATTTGCATATGGGTCTATTCCTTTCCGGTTCCGTCTTCTCCGTTCAGCCGCTGGATGGCCTTGAAAATTTCCAGCATTCGGTCGTCGGTGGCGGCGATAATGTCGGCGCAGATGCGCAGTTCCTCGTTGATCACGGCGGGCACGTCGGCGGGGGCTTTATAGCGAATGCCATGTTCCAGCGCCGCCCAAAAGTCCATGGCCACGGTGCGAATCTGCACCTCCACGGGAATGAACACCTTGCCCTCGGAAAGATACACCGGCAGATCCACCACGATATGCAAACTGCGATAGCCGTTGGCCTTGGGGGATTCGATATAATCCTTTTTCTCCACAAGGGACACGTCGTCCTGCGCCAGCAGCAGTTCGGCGATGCGATAAATATCGTCCACATAGCAGCACACCACCCGCACCCCGGCGATGTCCCGCAGGGATTTTTTCGCGGTGGCGATGCTCAGGGGCAGGCCCAGGTTTTTCAGCTTCTTGATGACGCTGGTCAGGGTCTTTACCCGGCTTTCGATATGATGAATGGGGTTATGGCGGCCCCGGTATTGAAATTCGCTTTGCAAAACCTCCAGCCGGGAGGTGATTTCCCGGATGCCGGCGGCGTAAACATGCCGGATCTGGGCGTAATCGTGCATCAATTCGTCCATGCTGGGTTCGGCAAGGTGCATGCCCAGCTGGTCGGTATTCAAAATCAGGCTTCCGTTTTTTTCGGACATGGGTTCTTCCTCCGGTTGACGTTTGCCGCGGTTCCGGCAAAATTATACGGGGTTATCGTTCAAAACATCCCAGGGCGTGAGCATGCCCAGCAGCGTGCCGGAGGGGGTTCCATCGTCGGTGAGGAACACCACCGCCAGCCGGTCGTTCCGGGCGGCGTTCCGCTCAAAGGCGCTGCGCACATCCAGATAGGAAGCGTCCACGCCAAGGATACGATATCGGCCGCTGCGGTTGCCGTCCAGGCTCAGAAGATCGCCGAATTCCCGCACCCGGGTATCCTCCGTTATCCTGCCACCGGCGAGAATATAGCTGAACACCGTGCGCACGCTGAACACGCCCCGCATCCGCACGTCGTCCATCACCGGCACATGGGAAAAACCGTGCTTCTCCATGCGCCGCATGACGTCCAGCGCCCGGTCGTTAGGGTAAGCCCGCAGCACTCGCTCCACCGGCGTGGCGTACATCAGCGCCGGCTGGGGCTTCTGTACGTATCGGATCACCTGATACAGACTGTCCAGCGCGGACTGAGAGGGTTCCACCAGGGGCTGGCCGTCCTCGTCCGCGTTATGAGTCAGCAGGTTGCGAATTTCCCGGCAGGTATTTAACGCCGTGCGAACGGGTTCGGACTCCGGGTCGTTAATATATTCCATGACGACGCTGGCGCTATGGCGATCGCACCCCTGATATTTCTGGGTAAGCAATCCTTCCAGCACCCGAAACATACTTAAAAACGTATCAGATCGCAATATGGTTATGCCTCCGCACTTTACTCATTTGATGATAGCACAACCGGGCCACAATTACAAGCGCGAAGGGGCGTTCATTTTTACGGTAAATTTCAAATTCACGGGTTCATATCATTGACCAGCCGCACGTAGGCCCATTCCGCCGCTGCGCCGCCCCGGCGCAGCAGGGAGCTAAGCCCTGATTCACCTGCGGCCTCCGCCGCCGCGGTCAGGTCGTCGCACAATTCCGCCAGCGCCTCGGTAACCCGGCGGCAGAAGGCGTCCTCTTCCCCGGCCAGCGTTTTTTCCAGCGCTTCCAGTGCGTCCAGCGCCTGGGTGCGCCACACCTCCGTCAGGGCCTGGGCTTCCTGCCGCCGGGTTTCCCCCGCGTCCAGAGCGCCGGCCAGCTGCCGCATCTGCCCGGGGAGTTCCTCCAGGCGGCCCACCGCCTGGGTCACGGCCTCCATCTGGGCGGCGTTGGCGGAAAGCTTCACCCGGGCCCCGGGGCAGGAAAGCAATTCCGTTTGGGGGGCATAGCCGGTTTGCTCCGCCACCCGCTGACAGGCCCGGTCCGCGTCGGCGGCATGATCGAACAGTGCGCAATAGACCCGGTATTCCCCCGCCTGTTCCAGAATGAGCCCCGCGCCCCCCTGCCGGGCCAGTCGTGCGGCGCACAGCCGGGCCTGGCCGCCTTCCGGCAGGGAAATCACCGCCGCGTATCGCCGCAGGGCGGGCAGGGTCAGGATGCGCGTCTCCCGGGAAAGAGCGGCGACCGGCGCGGCCTGCCGGGGCGCGGCGGGCAAGGTGTACAGATACAGGGCGTACAGCAGCACTACCGCCGCCAGCGCCCGGGTGACCTTGGCCATGAAACGGCCTCCTCCGGCAAAAGACTTCCCTGCATTTTATGACGGAAAACGCAAGCCTATTCGATTGACGGAAAATGTTTGGGGGTATATAATCAGTTTGTGCAAATATTATCACAAGGAGGCTTCCCAAATGTATAAAGTACTTACCGGCGCACAGATGTATTCCGTGCGCACCCTGACCCAGACCCAGGAAGGACTGGACGCGACGCTGAAGGCGCTGAAGGAAATGGGCTACACCAGCGTGCAGCTTTCCGGACAAAATCCCACCCTCGATCCCTCCGCGGTTCGGGACGCGCTGGACAAGTACGGCCTGATCTGCCCTGCCACCCACACCTCCTTTACCGAATACGAAGAGAATCTGGATGCGCTCATCGCCCGGCATCAGAAGTGGGGCTGCGCTCATCCCGGCGTAGGCGCCATGCCCTTCCACTTTGCTGAGAGCGAAGAAGGTTACCGTGAATTCGCCCGTCGGGCCAACGCCGTGGGCAAAAAGCTGAAGGACGCGGGCATGAACCTGATCTATCACAACCACGCCTTCGAATTCACCCGCTTTGGCAGCACCACCGGCATCGAGATTCTGATGAACGAATTCACCGACGTGCAGATGGAACTGGACGTTTACTGGGTACAGTCCGGCGGCGGCGATCCCATCGAATGGATTCACAAGGTTGCCGGCCGCATGGACGTGGTGCACTTCAAGGAGATGGTAGGCCGCCTGCCCAACGAAAAGAATCGCTCCATGACCGAGATGGCTCCCGTGGGCGAAGGCAATTTCGATTGGAAAAAGATCATGCAGGCCTGCGACGATACGGGCGTGCAGTATGCCTTTATCGAACAGGACAACGCCGTGGAGACCGATCCTCTGCTGTGCATGAAGAAGAGCATTGACAACCTCACCGCCCTGGGCGGCCGGTTCCGGTAATCGCCCATGGAGACGCCAAAGCAACCGAGATTCTTTTACGGCTGGGTCATGGTGGCGGCGGGGGTCATCGTCGTCGCTGCCGCCATCGGCCTGGTGGCCAACACCTTCCCCATTTACATCGTGCCCGTGGGAAAAGAGCTGGGGCTCAGCCGCTCGCAAATGAGTCTCAACCAGACGCTCTTTGCCGCGGGCATGATGGTGGTGCAATTTTTCTGGGGGCCGGTGTTTTCCCGGCTCAAGCTGATGAAAACCATGCGCATCAGCGCGGTACTCACCTGCGTTGGGTATCTGCTCTATGCCTTTGCCGAATCCGCCTGGCAGTTTCTGGCCATCAGCGCCGTGCTGGCGGTTACCATGGCCTTTTTGAGCTGGATGCCCCTGACGGTGATTATCAGCAACTGGTTTTATGAAAAACGCGGGCTGGCCCTGGGCATCGCCTTCATGGGCAGCGGCGTCGGCGGCATGCTGTTCAACGCCCTGGGGGGCGTGCTGGTAAGCCGCGTGGGCTGGCGGACCACGGTGCTGATTTACACCGGCGCACTATGCGTCATGCTGCTGCCCACGGTGTTTTTCCTGTTAAAGCTCAAGCCCGAGGACATGGGGCTTCTGCCCTACGGCCAGACCCACGTTCAGGCAGAGCGTACAGAGGCAGGCGGGTTCACCCTTTCTCAGGCTCTGCGCAGCCGGGTGTTTCTTCCCATTTGCCTGTGCTGCCTGGTAACGGGCTTCACCAACAATTCCCTGAATGCCACCATCAATCCCCATCTGCAGCATATGGGCTATTCCGGCGTGTTTGCGGCGGGAGTGGCCTCCGCGTATCTGGCGGCCCTGGCGGCGGGCAAAATCGTCCTGGGCCAGATTTCCGACCGAGCAGGCGCCACCAGAGCAACAGCGCTGGCGTTATGCGCCATGGTGCTCAGTTCCTGCGGCATGCTGGGTGCGCGGTTATTGCCCGTTGCGCTATGCACGGTGCCCATTATGGGGCTGGGCAACGCCTTCGGCTCGGTGGGTTTTCCGCTGATCAGCCGTTCCGTCTTTGGCGAGCGGGATCACGCGGCCATCACCGGCGTGCTCAGCGCCGTAAACGGCGTGGGCTCCACCATCGGCCCCATTCTGTGCGGACTGATCTTCGATCTCAACGGTTCCTATTACCTGGCCTATCTGGCCATGGCGGTGCTGCTGATTCCCTTAGGTACGCTTATGGTATGTGCAATGCACAAACACACGCAAAAAACAACCCCCTGACGCAGGCGAGGACCCGGTCGAGGGGGGTGCGGGGGGAGCTTCGCTCCCCCCGCGCTATTGGTGGGCCCCCGGTGCGAAAACGGTGTTTTCGCGCCGGGGGCCCACCGACGTTTCCTTATTCGATTACGCGATTATCGCCCAGCACCTCGGGCTTATACTTCATGCTGTCCTTTTCCGTAATTTCCCGAATCACCCGGCAGGGCACGCCCGCCGCGAAGGAATTGTCCGGAATATCCCGGGTTACCACGCTGCCCGCGCCGATGACGCAGTTATTGCCGATGATAACGCCCGGGCAGATGCACACGTTCGCGCCAAACCAGCAATCGTGGCCGATGGTCACGGGCTTAGCATAGCACATATGCTTCTTTTCCCCGTTCTCATCGTACATTTCCAGCCGCTCCTGAGGCAGCATGGGATGAATGGGCGTTACGATGGTACAATTGGGGCCGAAGTTACAATCGTCGCCAATGACCACCGGCGCGTCGTCCTGCACGGTAAAGTTATAATTGATGAACACCCGTTTTCCGATGCAGGTATGCTTTCCGTAATGGAAGAACACGGGCCCCGTCATGGAACTGCCCTCGCCATATTCCGCCAGCATGATTTTTGCCAGCGCCGTACGCGCCTCCTTATCCCCTTCGTCGATCTGTCCGTAAGCCGCGCTGAGCTTATGAGACCGGGTTTTAATGGCCACCAGATCGCTGTGTCCCGGAGAGAACAGCTGTCCCGCAAAAATTTTCTCCTCTTCCCGCACAAAAAACGCTCCCTTCGTTCATTGGTTTTGTCCCCATTATAATCAGTTTTACAGGGCAATGCAACCGCATATTTGAACCCCTTTACCCGAGGATTCCCGCATCGTCAGTGGGGGGTGCGGGGGGAGCGAAGCTCCCCCCGCGAAAAGAGCCCGGGCGAAACCGCCCGGGCCTGGCAACTAATGAACAATCTCTTCCACCGGGAAATCCGCGGTGCGGCTCAGCTCAATGCTCTCCTTGGAGATCTGGGCCACGTTCAGCACCGTCGCCCCCTCCGGCAGCGAAGTCATCACCGCCGCCAGGGTATGCTTATCGATATACGCGGTGGGCACGGCCGTGCCGTCGATCAGGATGGTAGAAAATTCATTGAAATTATCGCCCCGCACCAGCAGTCTGCCGTATTTCAGGTTGGCGGACTGGATGGACACGGTGTCGATGCCCATGCGCAGTTCCCGGGCCTCGATGTTATAATCTCCATAGAATTCCCGCAGGGTATCCTGAATTTCCTGGTCCTCATCATAGAGCATGGCGAATTCCAGAATCTCCAGCTCCTTCAGATAGCCCACGCCTTCGTCGTCCACCCGGTTGCTCTGATGATACCGAAACAGCACGCCGTCTTCGATGCCCAATTGCAGCAGCACGTTGGCGGAAAGCCGGTAGGCCTGCAGATCCGGGGCCTGGAAGCGTTTGCCGTAATTGGTCCAGATGAAGTACTGGGTTTCGAACATATTGCCGGATTTCAGATCGGAGGGATCCCAATCCAGGGCGGGCAGGTGGTCGCCGTAGAACACGCACACCACGGGTTCGTCGAACTGCTCCATCCGGTCCAGGAACTCCACCAGGAAGTCGTCCATCTGCCGGGCCAGGTTCAGATAATTCTGCAGCTGATTGGCGTTGATATGCTCGCCCGCGTCTAGCACCTGCACGCCGTCCTGAGCGCAATCCAGCAGCCGGTCGGTGGGATATTTGCCATGGGTGCCCACGGTAACGGCGAAGATGAAGTCCCGGCCGGGGGTGGCGTTCATGGCGTCAATGACGGAATCGGTGACGCACTGGTCCTTCGCCCAGCCGATTTCGCCATATTCCAGGTCGTCCATATACTCCATGGACTCGAACACGTCGAAGCCCAGGTTGGCGTAAACCTCGTTGCGGCCGTAGAAGGTAGCCATATAATCGTGCACGGCGGTGGGCGAATAGCCCTGACGGCTGAGCACATAGCAGATGGATTCGCAGGGGGTATCCCGCAGCACGGTGAAATAGGGGTATTCTCCCGCGCCGAAGGAATCCAGGTTCATGCCCGTGAGCACCTCAAATTCCGTATTGGCCGTGCCGCCGCCCACCACGGGCACATACAGCGTGCCGGAGGGCCAATCCTGCAAAAGCCGGTGGAAATTGGGGGTGGCGTTTTCGGAAACCTTGATGTCGCTGGAAAGGGCGGATGCGTCAAAGAAGGATTCCAGCTGCACGTAGATGATATTGGGGCGCACCACGTCCGTGTTCGTCGCTGGCTCGGTATCGGTCTGCACGGTGCTGGCAATATCACGCACGGTGTCAGAGGAATATTCCGCCGGCCGGGAAATGCCCAGATCGGCGAAGGTATCCAGGAAGGTATAGGCAAAGCCGTATTTCTGGTAAGCGTCCTTGATGGTGGTGAACCGTTCGGTAATGAAGCCGGAATTTTTGCCCAGCTGCACAAAGCCCCAGGACATGGCGGTCAATACCGCCAGCAGCACCACCGCCGCGCCGTAATGCACCCGTTCCCGGCGGGGGGCCTTCCAGAACATCAGCGCAATCAGCCCGAGCGCTCCCAGCACGCCCAGGGCGATCATCGCAATCTGCCACCAGCGGAAGTACACCGTAATCAGGGAAAACATGTCCTTCACCAGCATCACGTCCGCCAGGGTGAAGGGCTGGGTGCGGAAGCAGATGACCACATAATTGGTAATGGCCATGGCCAGCCAGAACACGGAAACCAGCGAAATGACCGCCAGCCTCCGCCGGAACAGCTGGGAGACGGCCATGGTATTGGCAATCAGCAGAAAATCCAGCGCAAACATCAAAGGATGCGAGGTAACAAACACGAAAAAGCGCCATACGCTGCGGCGATTGAACATTTCCACAATCACTGCCACCAGCAGCGCCGCCGCCAGCAGCACCAGAATCTGCCAATGGAGCCGGCCCTTTTCCAAGCGAATGCGTTCCCGGGAATCCCGGGCCTCCCTGCGGCGGAGCATATTCTGCCAGGGCGTGCGGCCGTTTTCGTCCTTCTTAAAAAGATTCATAACAAGCGATTTCCTCCGAAAAATTTTACCACTGATCGCTGTCGTCGCCGGGGATCACCTTCTCCATGGCGGCGATGGCGCACTCGATCATGGAATCGTCGGGCTCCCGGGTGGTCAGGTGCTGCAGCCACATGCCCGGAGCGGAGATGATGCGGGTAAACCAGTTATCCTTGCGGCCGGCCAGCTTGATCAGTTCATAGCCAATGCCCACCACCAGGGGGATGCAGGCCAGCTTGATCAGCACCCGGGCGATGATGGGGATATTCGTGGGGATGAAAATGGCGATAACGATGCCCACCAGGAGCACCAGAATGAGAAACGAGGTGCCGCAGCGGGGATGGAACCGTTTCTGGGGACGCACATTTTCCACCGTCAGGGGAAGGCCGTTTTCATAGCAGAAGATGGTCTTATGCTCCGCGCCATGGTACATGAACGTGCGGCGGATGTCCTTCATAAAGGAAATGGCGTAGACATAGCCCACGAAGATGACGATACGGAACAGGCCCTCGAACACGCTCTGGGCCACCCGCAGGCCCTTCAGCGCCGGCAGCGCGCCGGAAAGCAGCTTGTACAGAAAGCTGGGCAGGTACATGAACAGTCCCACGGCCAGCACCACCGCCAACACCACCGCCAGGGGCATGATCACTGCGGAAACGATCTTATTGCTCTTCTCGTTTTTCTCCTCTTCCTCCTCCAGGCCGGCCAGCTGCGCCGAGCGCATCAGGCAGCGATAGCCCTGCTTGAGGGAATCGTACATATTAAAGATGCCCCGCACGAAAGGCGCCTTGAGGATCTTCGCCCGGGTGGATACCTGGGTTGGGAACTCCTCCAGCACGATTTCTCCCTGGGGATTGCGCACCGCCATGGCCGTACGCTGGGGGCCGCGCATCATGATACCTTCCAGCAGCGCCTGTCCGCCGATGGAGGTTTTTTTCTTCTCTGCCATAGGAATGAATCCTTTCGATATTTTTCTGATGTTATTATACACGTTTCCGCGGATATGTCAAACCATGCAGCCCGTACGAAAAAGCGCCGTTGACGAAACAAATGCGTTAAGATATAATAAAAGTAAGGCCATGTACGGCAAAATACGGAAACGGAGAAAAGCAGATATGACGACGGCGAAATGGGATATTTTTGAGCAGGTCTTTTCCGGGCCCCGGGAGGGGAATCCCTTTGCGGAGGTCCCCTTTGGCGCCACCTTCCGGTGCGGCATGCGGCAGGTGCCGGTGGAGGGCTTTTACGACGGCGAGGGGCGCTATGTGGTGCGTTTCATGCCCGACTGGGAGGGCCGCTGGTCCTTCGTCACCCGCAGCAGCTGCCCCGATCTGGACGGGAAAACCGGCGAATTTGAATGCGTCGCTCCCCGGGCGGGGGTGCACGGCCCGGTGCGGGTCACCGGCGCGGACACCGGCAAGATGCACACCCACGTGCCCGCCACCCGGTTGAAATACGCCGACGGGAAAAATTACATGTGCGTGGGCACCACCTGCTATTGCTGGACCCATCAGCCGGAGGCATTGCAGCAGGCCACCCTGGACACCCTGAAAAAGGGATATTTCAACAAAATCCGCATGTGCGTTTTCCCCAAGCATTACGAATTCAACCACAACGACCCGGAATGCTATCCCTTTGAAGGGGGCGCTTCCGGCGAGGGCTACGCCTTCGACTTCACCCGGTTCAATCCGGAATCCTGGCGGCGGCTGGAAAAGCGCATTGGCCAATTGGCGGACATGGGCATCGAGGCGGACCTGATTCTGTTCCATCCCTACGACCGGTGGGGCTTTTCCCAGATGAGCCACGAAACAGATCTGTATTATCTGCGTTACGCGGTGGCCCGGCTGGCGGCCTTCCGGAACGTATGGTGGTCCTTTGCCAACGAATACGACCTGATGCCCGCCAAGAGCACCCAGGACTGGGACGACTGCTTCCGCCTGGTGCAGACCCTGGACCCCGCGGGGCATCTGCGCTCCATTCACAACTGCCGGGGCTTTTACGACCACACCAAGCCCTGGGTCACCCATTGCTCCGTGCAGCATTCAGACATGGAACGGGTGCCGGAATGGATTGCCACCTATCAGAAGCCGGTGGTCATCGACGAATGCTGTTACGAGGGCAACATCCCCAATTACTGGGGCTCCATCTCCGCCGAAGAGATGGTGAACCGCATGTGGGAAAGCCTCTGCTGGGGCGGATACGCCGGCCACGGGGAGACGTATCTGGATCCTGAGGACGTGCTGTGGTGGGCCAAGGGCGGCACGCTGCACGGCAAAAGCCCGGAACGGATTCTCTTTTTGCGGAAGATCATGGAATCGCTGCCGGCGGACCCGGTATTCGCCTTCGAACGCACCCGGGTGATGGGGCTGAACTTCGGGGACGAGGAATTCCTCTATTATTACGGCCTGCGCCAGAGCGGCTACAAGCAGTTTGACCTGCCGGAGGGAAAAACCTATCGGGCGGAGGTCATCGATGCGTGGAACATGACCGTAACGCCAGTGGAGGGTACCTTCAGCGGAAAGGGTGCGCGGGTGCCCATGCCCTCCCGCTCCTATTGCGGACTGCGGCTGATTGCGCTGTAAAAAATTTCGTCACAATTGCAGGATTCCGGGCGCGTAAATTTTTCGCCCGGAATCTTTTTTCATTGCTGGCGCAAAGGATTTCCGTCATATTTTTCGCATATTTGCAAATTCCCCCGGGGAAATCGGCGTTTATGCATCTTTTCATGCAGATTTGCAGTCTCTCCCTCGCTAAATATTACAATTCTATTTCCGTCATATTTCAAACTTATATATTTAACAAACAATTTTGCAGGATTTTCCGGCGGCGGAGGCGAATTTTTATGCTTATCACTGAATCTGGCATGCAACACGGCTTTCCAAAAAAGGAGATACGCGCTTATGAAACATACGAAACCGGGAATTCGGGCCGCGGCCGCGCTGATTTTGGCGGCGATGCTGCTGGCAATTCTGCCGCAGGCCGCCTTCGCGGAGGACTATTCCGCGGTGGTGACGGAAAAATCCGTGGCGGTCTATACCGACAAGGCCCTGAAACACTACGCCGGCAGCCTGAAAAAGGGCGACGTGGTGGTGGTAGAGGCCTCCGCAGACGGCGTTGTGCAAATCAAATACAAAAACAACGGCGGCTTTTTCTGCAAGGAGGCGGCGCTGACGGACGTGGCCGAAATCGGCAAAAGCGCCTTTGTCAACGCTTCCGGCGTGAAGGTCTATGAAAAGCCGGATTCCAAGAGCAAATCTCTCAGCGTAGAAAAAGGCATGGAGGTCACCGTGCTGGCCACCGACGACAGCTGGGCGCTGATCGAAAAGGACGGCTACGGACTTTACATGTACAAAGGGTATCTGACCCTTTCCGAAATGGAAACCACTCCCGCGCCGGGGCTTTCCGTGGCCCCCGGCCCCGATCTGGGCAACGAAATCCCCGCCATCGTCACGGTGGGCGCTCTGCCGGTATACAAATCCGCCAGCGAAAGCAGCCAGCAGCTGACTTCCCTGAAGTTCGGCACGGACGTGACGGT
>CACXHB010000024.1 GCA_902767315.1 uncultured Eubacteriales bacterium | reverse complement strand
TCAATCCATGAAAAAGGAGCCTTTGAGCGTTTCTGCTCAAGGGCTCCTGCTTTTGCGCAAATCAGCCGCGCTGATTTTCCTTGATGGCCTTCAGCCGCTTCATCACGTCGTTTGCGCCGCGGCCGAAATAATCGTGCAGCCGCAGATATTCTTCATACAGCTTCTGATACACCGCCACGTTTTCCGGAATGGGCGTATATTGCTTCTCTTCCACGCCGCCCATTTCCGCCGCGGCCTCGGCGATGTCGTCGTAACCGCCCTTGCCCCTGCCGGCGGCCACCGCGCCGAACATGGCGGAGCCCAGCGCCGGAGCCTGGGTGGAGCGCACCACCTGAATTTCCCGGTTCATCACATCGGCATAAACCTGCATCAGGAAGGGATTCTTCTTGGCGATACCGCCGCAGGCAATGAGGGTACCGATATGCACGCCTGACTGTTCGAAATTATCCATAATGACCCGTGCGCCATAGGCCGTGGCCTCAATCAGCGCCCGATACATCTCCTCGGGCTTGGTGGTCAGGGTCATGCCCAGCATCATGCCGGTGAGATCCACGTCCACCAGCACGGAACGGTTGCCGTTCCACCAGTCCAGGGCGATGAGTCCGCTTTCGCCGGGCTTCAGCTTTTCCGCCTTTTCCGTGAGATACACGTGCAGATTCTGGCCCTTTTCCCGGGCCGCCTGAGCGTACTCCTCGGGCACGCAGTGGTCCACAAACCAGTTGAAGTGGTCGCCCACGCAGCTCTGGCCGGCCTCGTAGCCCAACAGCCCCTGAACCACGCCGTCTTCCACCACGCCGCACATGCCGGGCACGGTGTGCTCCTCGTCGGAGACGATGATGTCACAGGTGGAGGTGCCCATAATCATCAGCATGCGGCCGGCCTGGGTGGAACCGGTGGCGGGCAGGGACACATGAGCGTCCACATTGGCCACCGCCACGGCGGTACCCGGCAGAAGGCCCGTGATCTTCGCGCCCTGGGGGGTGATTTCTCCAGCCTTTGCGCCGATGGGATAGATATGGGTGGAAAGCTTGTCCTCCACCAGATTTTCCAGCCGGGGATCCAGCGCCCGGAAGAAATCCCTGGAGGGATAGCCCTGGGCCTTGCTCCACATGGCCTTGTAACCCGCCATGCAGGCGTTGCGGGCTTCCACGCCGGTAAGCTGCATGACCACCCAGTCTCCCGCCTCCATGAAGCGGTCCACCGCGTCATACAGCGCCGGGTCTTCATTCAGCACCTGCCAGATTTTGGGCACCATCCATTCAGAGGAAATCTTTCCCCCATATCGGGCCAGGAATTCCTCCCCCCGCTCCTCCGCAATGCGGTTCAGGCGGTTGGCCTCGTCCTGGGCGGCGTGGTGCTTCCAGAGCTTGATCCAGGCGTGGGGATTGTGGGCGTATTCGTCCTTCATGCACAGGGGCGTGCCCGCCGCGTCCACCGCCACCACGGTGCAGGCGGTAAAATCGATGCCCACGCCGATAACGTCTTCCGGGGAAACCCCGGCCTGCTTCATGGCCTCAGGGATGACATAATTCAGGCAGTCCAGATAATCCTGGGGATGCTGCAGGGCCCAGTCGGGCTTCAGCCGCTCGCCGGTGGGCAGATATTCGTCCATTACGCCGTGCGGATAGTTCATGGTGGCGTCGGCCAGCTCCCGGCCGGTGCCCACTTCCGCCACCAGGGCTCGGGCGGACAGCGTGCCGAAATCGACGCCGATGGTATATTTCGCCATTTGGAATTCCTCCCCCATCTAATGTAAGGGCTTCTTCGCCCTCGAAATTCAGCGCACCAGCGTGCTCAGGGCAATGAGCACATGGCAAAGATAATACGTGGGCAGCACCAGCCGATGGGCCTTTTCCACCCCGGCGAATTCGCTTTCGCCAATCATGGTATCCGAAAACACAATGGCTCCAATGCCCACGGCGTACAGCGCCTTCTCAGGCTGGGCCGCGCCCATGGAAAGGGCGCAATACAGGCTCAGCAGGCTCACCAGCATGTACAGCGTCAGCGGCAGCTTCAGCCCCTTTGCCACCCGGGGCAGCATCCGCAGGGCCATGTACACAATATAGCCCGCCAGCAGGATAAGGCACGCGATCAGCGCCCCCCGGGAAAAGGCAAACCGTTCAAAGGCGTACCAGGCGAACATCAGATGGGCGAAGAAGAACCCGATCACCCCGTAGAGGAATCGATTCCCGCCCTCCTTCTGATGGGCCAGCAGCCAGTCCGCCGCCACGGAAACCAGCAATCCCGCCATCAGCGGCAGCTTGCTTCCCACGTCGCCCCCCGCCGCCACGGCGCAGGCGCACAACAGCGTGGTACAGGCGCTGAAGATATATTTCTTCAGCAGGCAGCGCAGAACGCCGCACAGCGCTCCGGCAATTAGGGCGATATAGGCCATGGCAAATCCTCCTTATTCCGGAAGGTCAAACCTGTTCGATATGGAACGCCGCCGCCCGGCCCAGCCGGTTCATTACCGCCAGACCAATGCCCTTGCCGGGCACGGCTTCGGAAAAGATCTGGGTCGCGCCCATTTCGTCCGCGCCCCGCAATTCGTCAAACAGCCGCCGGGCCATGTCCACCGCGTCCAGCCCCAGAGAAACCACCCTGCGCCCGCCGTACAGGGGCACATGGGCCTCCAGCGCCAGAATCAGCGCATTTTCCCCCGCCGCGTCGTAAGCCCGGCAGATTTCCCGGGCCACATCCTCCGGCGCGCCTTCGAAAATGGTCAGGCTGCCCTTGGGGGCGTAATGCCGGTACTTCATGCCCGGCGAACGGGGCTTTTCCCCCTCCTTCAGGGGCCGCATGACGCTTTCGTCCACCCGGCAGCTGCCGGCCACCTGGGCGATCATCTCCGGAGTCACCCCGCCGGGCCGCAGCACCCGGGGAATCTCCCCTGTTACGTCCAAAACCGTGGATTCCAACCCCACCTGACAGGGGCCGCCGTCCAGTATCATGGGAATGCGCCCGTCCATATCCTCCAGCACATGGGCCGCCGTAGTGGGGCTGGGCCGCCCGGAGCGATTGGCGCTGGGGGCCGCGATGGGACAGCCGCAGGCCTGAATCAGCCGCCGGGCGTCCTCATTGGCCGGGAAGCGAATGCCCACCGTGTCCAGACCGGCGGAAACCTCCTGAGGAATCCGGTCGGACTTGGGAAAGATCATGGTCAGGGGGCCCGGCCAGAAGGCGTGGGCCAGCGCCGCCGCCCGATCGCTGATTTCCCCGGAAATCAGGGGCCGAATCTGCGAAAGTTCCGCAATGTGCACAATCAGCGGGTTGTCCGCCGGCCGGCCCTTGGCGGCAAAAATCTTCCGCACCGCCTGGGGATTCAGCGCGTCCGCCCCCAGTCCGTAGACGGTTTCCGTAGGAAAGCCCACCACCTCGCCGGCGCGAATCCACTCCGCCGCCTGGCGCAGAGCCGCCTCCGTGCAGGGTTCCACCTTGGTCAGCATTTGTCCTCAGATCCTTTCAGGCATTCCCGGGTCTTTTGCAGCACCTGGGAAATGGCTTCCCGCATGGGCAGACGCACCCGTGCTCCCGCCGCCGCGTCGTGCCCGCCGCCGCCAAAGCATCCGGCAATAGCCGCCACGTTCACCCTGCCCGCGGAACGCCAGGAAATTTTGGTGTCTTCCCCATGCTGTTCGAAATACAGACCCACCCGGGCCCCGGAAATTTCGTTCATATAATTGACGATGCGGCTGCCGTCCTCCAGCGTCGCGCCGGTTTTCCGCAGCATTTCATCGTCCACATAGGTATAATAAATGCCGTCTTCTCCCCCCATGTGGGAAAGGGCCTCCCCCAGCAGCCGGATGGCCGCCTCGGAACGTTCCCGGAAGGCCCGGCGGGTCAGTTCTTCCACATCGGCCCCCGCCTGCACGCAGGCCGCCGCCGCCAGAAACGCCCGGCCATCCGTATTTTTGTAATTGAAATTGCCGGTATCGGTGCAAAGGGCCACGAAGACGCACCGGGCCATGTCCCGATCTACTTCCACGCCCAGCTCCCCGGCCAATTCCAGCACCATTTCGCCGGTGGAAGCCCGGTCGCCCTCCACATGCCAGACTTGGCCAAAGCCGGCGTTGGTGCCGTGGTGATCCAGCACTCCCTGATGGAGCGCCGCTTCAAACAGGTCTCGGGCACTCCCCAGCCGGCACAGATCCGATACGTCCACCGCCAGGGCGCACTGAGGCCTGCAGGGCAGATTCTCCGGCAGGCAGATCTCACCCGCCCCCGGCAAAAACGCGTACCGCCGGGGCAGCGGGTCCGGCAAAACGCCCCAGGCCCGCTTGCCCAGCTTCTCCAGCATGCGCTTTACCGCCAACACCGTGCCCACCGCGTCCCCGTCGGGAGACACGTGTCCGATCACGGCCACGTCCTGCTGATCTTTCAGCCAGGCCGCCAGTTCATTCATGGTCATGGTCGGTTCCTTCCGTTTCCTTCAGGATGCGGTTGATTTTGGCGGCGTATTCAATATTGGTGTCCAGTTCGAAGGAGATTTCGGGCACATAGCGCAAATCCATCCGGTGGCCCAGGGTGCGGCGCACAAAGCCCGCCGCGCTGCGCAGGGCCTTCATCATGTCCCCGCGCAGATCCTCCTCCAGAATGCTGATGCGCACCTTGCAATAGCGCAGATCCCGCGTCACTTCGCAGCGGGTGATGGACCAGGTGCCGCAAACCCGGGGGTCGCTGATGTCCTCCCGCAAAATGGTGTCAATTTCCCGGCGCACTTCTTCCGAAATGCGGTCAATGCGATCAAAAGCAGGCATATTTTCCTCCTGAAAAACAAAGGGGCCGGCATTGGGGAGCGCTTTATTCCGCGCCTCCAACGCAGCCCCATGCTTGGTTGATTATTGTTCGACTTCTTCCATCACGAAGCACTCGATCACGTCGCCGACCTTTACGTCGTTGAAACGCTCGATGCCGATGCCGCATTCGTAGCCCTGGGCCACTTCCTTGGCGTCGTCCTTGAAGCGCTTGAGGGAATCGATCTTGCCCTCGTGCACCACCACGTTATCCCGCAGCAGGCGAATGCTGGCGTTGCGGGCGATCTTGCCGTCGGTGACATAGCCGCCGGCAATGGTGCCCACGCCGGTGATCTTGTAGGTCTGCCGCACTTCGGCATGGCCCAGAATGTTCTCCCGGAACTTGGGAGCCAGCATGCCCTTCATGGCGGCCTGCACGTCCTCAATGGCGTTATAAATCACGCGATAGAGGCGGATATCGATCTTCTCCCGCTCGGCGATTTCCCGGGCGTTGTTATCCGGACGCACGTTGAAGCCAATGATGATGGCGTTGGACGCGGAAGCCAGCATAACGTCGGTTTCGGTAATGGCGCCCACGCCGCCGTGAATGGTGCGCACGCGCACTTCGTCGTTGGAAAGCTTCTCCAGCGACTGGCGCACGGCTTCCACGGAGCCCTGCACGTCGGCCTTGATGATGATGTTCAGATCCTTGATTTCGCCGGCAGAGATCTGGTTGAACAGATCGTCCAGGGTGGTCTTCTGCTGGCTCTTAATCAGCGCGGCCCGGAGCTTATCCTTGCGCTCTTCGGCCACCTGACGGGACAGACGGTCGTCGTCCACGGCGCTGATCAGATCGCCGGCGTCCGGCACTTCGCCGAAGCCGATGACTTCCACAGGATCGGAAGGACCGGCGGACTTGACCCGCTCGCCCTTGTCGTTGGTCATGGCGCGGACGCGGCCATAGGCCGTGCCGGCCACGATGGTGTCGCCCACCCGCAGGGTGCCGTTTTTCACCAGCACCGTGGCAACGGGGCCGCGGCCCTTGTCCAGACGGGCTTCGATGATGATACCGCGGGCCTTGCGGTTGGGGTTGGCCTTGTAATCCTGCACCTCGGCCACCAGCAGGATCATCTCCAGCAGCTGATCCACGCCTTCGCCGGTGTGGGCGGATACGGGCACCATGATGGTGTCGCCGCCCCAGTTTTCGTCCACCAGTTCGTATTCGGTGAGCTGCTGACGAATGCGGTCGGGGTTGGCGTTGGGCTTATCCATCTTATTGATGGCGACGATGATCTGCACGCCCGCGGCCTTGGCATGGTTAATGGCCTCAATGGTCTGGGGCATTACGCCGTCGTCCGCCGCAACCACCAGAATGGCGATGTCCGTCGCCTGCGCGCCGCGCATACGCATGGCGGTGAAGGCCTCGTGACCGGGAGTATCCAGGAAGGTAATCTGCTGACCCTTCAGGTTCACGGTGTAAGCGCCGATGTGCTGGGTGATGCCGCCCGCCTCGCCGGCGGTGACGTGAGATTCGCGGATATAGTCCAGCAGCGAAGTCTTGCCGTGGTCCACGTGGCCCATGATGGTAACCACCGGGGGACGGGGCCGCAGATCTTCCTCTGCGTCTTCCACGTTTTCGCTCTCCAGCGCGTCCTCTGCGGTTTCGGCCAGCTTCAGTTCCAGCTCGATATCGTATTCGGCACACACCAGGGAAGCGGTGTCGTAATCCAGTTCGTTGTTGATGGTGGCGATAATGCCCAGCATCATCAGCTTCTTGATGATTTCGCCCACGGGCTTGCCGATGCGCTCGGACAGATCCTTCACGGTGATGGTCTCGTTGGTCATAACGGCCTTTTCGATCTTCACCGGCTCGATGGCCACCTTCTGCACCTGGGTCTTCTTCTTGCGCTTGCCCCGGACGAAATCGTCGTCCAGACCGCCGTTGTTGAACATCTGGCTGTCACGCTTGCGGGCGTTGGGGTTCACGCTGCGCTCCGGATTTTTGGGCCGGTCGTACTGCTTTTTGTTGGGGTCGTAATTGGACACCCGCTCCTTCTGCTCCGTGGGCGCCAGATCGGGCATCTTATTGCGTCCGCCGCCAAAACCGCCTCTGGGGGCAGGGCCTGCGCCGAAGCGAGGCGCGCCGCCCTGGGGACGGGGTGCGCCGCCGCCCATGCCGGGCCTGCCGGCGGGAGCGCCCTGACCGGGCTGCACCGGGCGGCCGTAACGGGGCTGGCCTGCCGGGGCCGCGCCCTGACCGGGCTGTACCGGACGGCCGTAACGGGGCTGCTGGCCTGCCGGGGCCGCGTTGGCTGCGGGCCGCGCCGCCGGACGGGCGGGCTGAGGCTGCGCCGCGGGCTTAGGCGGTTCCGCCGGAGCCTGCTGCGCCGCGGGAGCCGACTTCTCTTCCTGCGCGGGCTTGGGCTCGACGGGCTTCGCCTCCGCGGGCTTCTCCTGGGCGGGCTTGTTTTCCGCCGGACGTTCGGCTTCGGGGGTCTTTGCGGGGGCTGCTTCCGCCGCGACGGGCCTATCGCCGGTGGTTTCCGTGGAATAGGCGGTCATGTGCGGCACGGAAGCTTCCTGCTCCCGGGCCGTCTGGGCCTCCAACTGCTGACGTTCCTGTTCTTTCTGCGCAAATTCATCCTTGGCCTTGCGCAGCGTGCCCAGCGCTTCCTGTGCCTGCTTGCGCATGCGGGAAAGATCCTCCATGAGCTTGGCTGCATTGGTGCTGAGTTCCTTGGTTGCGTCTTGTGCCCTGACTTTTGTCATTGAGTTAATGCACCCCCGAAAGTAGTCTGTAAGTTTTTATCATGCTGCCGGCGAACGACGCGTCCTGGGTCGCGGCGGCCATTCTGCCGGCCTTTCCGCTGGCCTGCCCCAGCGCACCCGCCGGGAGCAATATCATCGTCACGCCATACGTGGCGCATGCGTTGGTCAATGCTTTTTTCGCGTTTTCGGATGCCGCTTCATCCAGAAACGCCACCCTGGCCTTGCCGGAACGGACCAGCTTTTCGCAGGCGTCTTCCCCGCTGACCAGCTTTCCCGCCCTGGCGCACAGGCCGATCATTCCCAATAATTTCTTCACGCCTCATCCTCTTGCGCCTGCCGGGCCAGCGCTTCCTGTGCCTGAGGAATCTGGGCCTCGATGGCCTGGAACACCTCGTCGGAAATGGCGCATTCCAGGGCCCGTTCCAGGGCGCGGCTTTTCCGGGCCTTACGGAAGCATTCCTCCTGAGGGCAGACATAAGCGCCCCGGCCCGGGGCCTTGCCCTTCAGGTCGATGTGCGCGTCTCCCTCCGCGGGCTTTACCACCCGGGTCAGTTCCCGCTTGGGCTTCATTTCCCGGCAGCCCACGCACATGCGCATGGGTACCTTACGCGTCTTCGGCATTCGTTTCTCCATTCTCCTGCTGGGCGGCCGCCTGTTCCGCGGCTTCCTCGATGGCCCGTTCCACTTCGGACTGGCTCTTGATGTCGATCTTCCAGCCGGTGAGCTTGGCCGCCAGGCGGGCGTTCTGGCCCTCCTTGCCGATGGCCAGAGACAGCTGGTTATCCGGCACCACTACGCGGGCGGCCTTCTCCGTGTCGGAGACATAGACGCTGATCACCCGGGCGGGGTTCAGGGCGTTGGCGATATATTCCGCGGGGTCGGAGGACCATTTGATAATATCGATCTTTTCGGTCTTCAATTCCTCCACCACGTTTTCCACGCGCATGCCCCTGGGGCCCACGCAGGAACCCACGGGGTCTACCATGGGATCGGTGGAGAACACGGCCATCTTGGTGCGGAAGCCGGCTTCCCGGGCGATGGACTTGATCTGCACAACGCCGGTAACGATTTCCGGCACTTCCATCTCGAACAGCCGCTTTACCAGGCCGGGGTTGGTGCGGGAAACGTACACCTGCGGGCCGCGGCCCAGCCGGGATACCTCCAGCACGTAGACCTTGATGCGGTCGTTGACCTTCAATTCCTCCCCGGGCATCTGCTCCTTGGGCTCCAGAAGGCCCTCGGTGCGGCCCAGTTCCACATACACCTGCTTGTTTTCGATGCGCTGGATGATGGCGGTGAGAATCTCGTTTTCCTTCTGGGAATATTCGTCGTAAATGCCGCCGCGCTCCGCCTCGCGAATGTGCTGCAGCACCACCTGTTTGGCAGTCTGCGCCGCGATGCGCCCGAAATTCCGGGGCGTTACAGGCACTTCCACAATGTCGCCGATTTCGTAGCGGTTGTTGATGGCCCGGGCCTCGTCCAGGGTCATTTCGCAGATGGGGTCGGTCACCTCTTCCCGCACGGTTTTGCAGGAGAGCACCTCCACAGCGCCGGTGTTCCGGTCAATGGACGCCCGCACGTTGGCGGTCTTGCCGTAATTTTTCTTGAAGGCGGTAATCAGCGCCACCTCGATGGCGGAGAAGAGCACCTCCTTATTGATTCTGCGCTCCTTGGAAAGCGCGTCCAGGGCGCTGATAAATTCGCCCGCGTCGACGGTCTGGTTGTTCGCCATGATCTTTTCCTCCTGTCAGTTGCCCTGGGGAACGTCGTCTTCCAGGTCGTCTTCGTCAAAGTCAATGTAAGGCTTCACCATGCTGACGGTCTTTTTCGGGAAGCGCAATTCCTCCCCCGCCACGTTCAGCACGATTTCTCCTTCCTGCAGCCCCACCAGGTCTCCCCGGAAGAGCTTCGCCCCGTTCACCGGGCGATAGGTATGCAATTCCACCGGCATGCCTTCTGCGCGCACAAAATCGCGCTCGGTTTTCAGCGGGCGATCCGCGCCGGGCGACGATACCTCCATATAATCGAAATCCACCCTGTCAATCAGGGGCTGAATTCTCCTGTGAAAGGCCTCCAGCTCATCCAGGGTCACGCCTTCGCCCTTTTCCACAAAAAAGCGCAAAAAGCGCCCCGCCGGTTCCTTAACCAGCTCCACATCCACCAGCTCGTATCCCATCTCATCCGCGAGCTTCTGTGCGCAGGCCCTGGCCTCGGCCACCGACATAGACTGCTTTGGCAATAACAACAACTCCGTTTCTGTTTTTCCGCGGATTTTGCTGCATTAAAAACACACCGCCGATCTTAATCTCGGCGGGGTGACGCGCCTATCCGCGTGAATACATAAGTAATTATACCACGAACCGGGGCACATTACAACCTCGATTTTCCACATTTTACGCTTCCCCGCCGGGGCGCGGAGGGGTACCGGGACACATTTAACGAATTTTCAACCCCTCCGCGCCTGGAAAAGGGCTCAGCCCTTCTTCAGCTGGAAGACGCACCTGCGCTCGCCGGCGGGGTCTCCGTTGTCGTTGACGATGACCCTGGGGCAGAGCTTCTCAAGCATCGCATAGGTTTCCGGGTTCTCATGGCCCAAGAAGCGCAGCACCTCGGCGATGACCATGGGCCACATTTTTTCCACGCCGTCGGCCATTTTAATGGAAACGCCCAATCGCATTTCCTTCAGGCCGATGCCGTACACGGCGTTGGCGCCGCCCTTGGCCACAATGGCCGGATCCCGGTTGATATCGGTGCACAGCATGCCGATGCCCCGCATCATGTGGGGATACTGGTGAATCCTGGGCACAAATTCCCGGGCGGTCTGGGCCAGGGGCTCGTCCTGAATCTTGTCCGGGCAGGCCAGGTTTTTGAAGGCGGTGGCGATGTTTTTCATGCCCACCGCGAACACCGGCACGCCGCAGCCGTCCAGGCCGATTTCCACCTTATCCTCGTCGAATTCGCTCATGGCCGCCACCACCCGGCGAATCTCCTTCTGGGCGGGGCTGTCCACCTTCCAGTAATCCCGGATCTCGCCGCCCAATTCCCTTTGCAGCAGCAGCGCGCCGGTGTGCTTGCCGGAACAGTTATGATAAAATTTCCGGGGCTTCAGGTCCATGGGATGGGGCACCTGGGGCAGCGCCGGGTCCATGCAGAGCATGTCCTCGGAAAGATCCGCCTTTTTATACATGGATTCCAGCGCCGCCACATGGAAGCTGTCTCCCGTATGAGAGCCGGCAAACAGCACGGATTCCTCCGGGGTAATGCCATATTTTTTGTCCAGTCCCCGGGCGATAACGGGCAGCGCCTGCAGGGGCTTGGAGGCGCTGCGATAAAACACCATTTCCTCCGGGTCGCCTACGTGCCAGAGGACCTTGCCGTTTTCGTCCACCACGCAGATATAACCCATATGTACCAGATCCAGAATTTTTCCCCGATATTCATAAACCAGCGGTTCAAAAGACGCCATTTTTGCGCACGACCTTTCGTTCCAGTCTTCGCTTCTATTGTAGCACTTTCCGGCGAAAAAGGCACCTGTTTGCGCGAATATTAACGCCGGAACCGCATCTCATTTTTCCCTTCTGCATTTTTCGTTTTGCAGAATTTCCCGGGCCCGGCGAAAGGCCGCTTCCTCGCCCGCCTCCGCCAGGGTTTGCAGAAGTTCCCGCAAAAGCGCCGCCGAGGCCGGGTGCATGGCTCTGGGCGCCTCGCTTTTGTCGAAATAATCCAGCGGATGGGCCTGCGTGTACTTTTCCTTCAGATAAGTCTTGCTGGCGGCCACCCGGTCACAGAAGGATTCCACCACGTATCGGGCGGGCATTTCCACCGCCCCCTGCCGTTTCAGCGCGGGAATGTAATCCGTCCAATATTCGAAGTGGTGCCGGTTGCGGCCCTTATGGTGCATCCACGCGGCGGAATAGCCGTATTTTTTTCGCTCGGATTCGGTGGGGCTGTGGTCTCCCGCGTAAAAACGCACCCCTGGAATGAATTCCGTCCATGCATATTTTGAAAGATCATGCTTCAAACCCTGCAAACCGATCCCCGCCCGGAAGCAATTGCGCATCACCAGATGCCGGTGGTGGGTAATGGTTTTCAAATGTCCCAACAGTTTTCGCAGCATAACGCCGCCTCCCTTTCTGCCCTTCCGGCATAATTATACCATTCTCCGGCCGATTTTCCAATAATTTTCCGAAAGGATGTTAATTTCATTGACACAAATAAAAATCTATGTTATCATATGCAGGATTCAATTTTCATACCCGTTCAACTCATATTTTGAAGGAAAGGCCTGATCCACATGCAAACCCGTGAAAAATTCTCGTCCCGTCTGGGCTTTCTGCTGATCTCCGCAGGCTGCGCCGTCGGCCTGGGAAATGTGTACCGTTTCCCCATCTGGTGCGGCGCTTATGGCGGCGGCATCTTCCTTTTGTTCTATCTGCTGTTCCTGCTGCTGCTGGGCCTGCCGGTGATGACGGCGGAATTGTCCGTGGGCCGGGGCAGCCAGCGCAGCATCGCCTCTTCCTTTGACGTTTTGGAGAAAAAGGGCCAGAAGTGGCACCTGATGAAGTATCTGGGCTGGGCGGGCAATTACCTTCTGATGATGTTCTACACCACCATTTCCGGCTGGTTCGTGGTGTATTTTGTCAAATACGTCACCGGTTCCATCACGCAATACAGCACCGCGGCGGAGCTGGGCAGCGTCTTCGGCGGCATCGTAACCAACCCCACCCTGAACGCGCTGATTACCATGATCGTCATTGTGCTGTGTTTCGGCGTGTGCGCCCTGGGTCTTCAGAAGGGCGTGGAGAAAATCACCAAGGTGATGATGGTGGCCCTGCTGGCGCTGGTGCTGGGTCTGGGCATTTATTCCTGCACCCTGTCCGGGGCGGGCGCGGGCCTGAAGTTCTATCTGGTGCCTTCCGTTTCCCATCTGAAGTATTACGGACTGGGCACGGTGATTTCCGGCGCCATGAGTCAGGCGTTTTTCACCCTTTCCCTGGGCATTGGCTCCATCGCCATTTTCGGCAGCTATATCGGCAAGGAGCGCAGCCTGCTGGGCGAATCCGTCACCATCATCTGCCTGGACACCTTCGTGGCGCTGATGTCCGGCCTGGTGATTTTCCCCGCCTACTTTACCTACAATCCCGGCGCGGAACGCATCGCCGCCAGCGAGGCCGGCGCGGGCTTTTTGTTCACCACCCTGTCCTCCATCTTCAATAACATGGGCGCCGCCGGCCGCATTGTGGGCACGCTGTTTTTCCTGTTCATGATCTTCGCGGCGTTTTCCACGGTCATCGCCGTGTTCGAAAACATCATGTCCTTCTGGCTGGAGTGGACCAAGCTGAACCGGGCTCAGATCGCCCTGATCAACATTCTCCTGCTGAGCCTGCTCACTGTGCCCTTCATCTTCAGCAACGTTCCCGGCAACATCTTCAGCAAGGTGATTTACCTGGGCCGCAACTTCGGCGATTTCGAAGATTTCCTGGTTTCCAACCTGGCGCTGCCCATCGGTTCCATGGTCTACGTGTTGTTCTGCACCCGGAAATTCGGCTGGGGCTGGAAGAATTATTTCCAGGAAGTCAACGCCGGCCTGGGCATGAAGGTGCCTGCCTGGATTCGTCCTTACATGACCTGGGTGCTGCCCGTGATCATTCTGGTGGTGCTGGTCATGTCCATCCTGTAATCCATTTTCAATCGCAAAGGCGCGGCCCTTCTCCCACAGAAGCGGCCGCGCCTTTTCTTTATGGCATTTTACAGGTTCTGATAGAGCAGCACGGAATCCTTCAGGGGTGCAAAGCCGTTTTTCTCATAGAATCGATGGGCGGGATAGTCCCGCATGGTGGCCAGCATCATGCAATCGCAGTCATGCCGCACGCCTTCCTGTTTCAGCGCCGCCAGAAACGCGCCGCCCAGGCCCTTTCCCTGATGCTCCCGACCCACGCAGAAATCCTCTATCCGCATCAGATCCTTCTCCGGGCAGGGCACATATTCCCCTATCGCCAGGGCTGCGGGCTGGTCGTCCACGAAAAATCCATAGGCGAACAGGGGCGGCCTGTCCATAAACCGGGCGATGTATGCCGCCGTTTGCACCGGGTCGCATTCCTCGTTCCAGGGCGGCGCGGCGAAGGCTCCGGCGTACAGCCTTCCCCAGGCCGCCGCATCCGCCCGCCGCAAAGGGCGCAATTCGGTCATGGTTATCTTCCTCCCCGCATCGCCCGGGCCAGCAGCACAAGGCGTTCCCCGGCGTAATCGAAAAACGATCGATAGGCCCCGCAGAGCACGTTTTTCCCAGGCGCATCCCCCAGATAGGGCAGCCGATACCGTCGGCAGCCATTGCGGCACAGGGGATACGCCGGGCAGGCGGCGCAATCCGCCGGCAGAGGGCGGGAGTATTCCTGAAAATGTCGAGCCGTTTCGCAGGAAAGCATGTCCTGAAAGGAATCCGTCACGGCGGAACCCAGCCGGTAGCGTTGGTGCACATAAAAATCGCAGGGATACGCGCTGCCATCGGCCTCCAGCACGATCTGCGCCGCGCAGGCCCCGGAAACCCCGCAACTCTCCGGGGGATACCCCGCCAGCAGCGCCGCCACGTTGTCAAGCCAGCGCACGCTCACCCGTCCGCCCCGGGAAAGTTCCTGAAAATACAGATCGAAGGTGGTGCACAGAAACCGGCCGTAGGTTTCCGGCTTCAGGGAAACCGGCGTGGGCGGCGCTTCCATGGGATCCAGGCAGGGAATAAATTGCAGATAATCCCAGCCGTTTTTCCGCAAAAACCGATACACCGCCGCGCCCTTTCGGGCCACGGGTTCGGAAACCACCGTGAGGATGTTGTACGGTACTCCCGCCTTCTCCAGCCGGCGAATCCCCGCCATCACCGGCGAAAAGCTGCCGCCCCCCGCCGCCATGGGCCGCAAATCGTTCTGCAATTCCGCCGGGCCGTCCAAAGACACCCCCGCAAGGTATCCATATTGCTTCAGAAAGGCCGCCCATTCCTCGTCGATCAGGGTGGCGTTGGTCTGAATGGAGCGGTTCACCCGCAGGCCTCGGGAGGCGTACTGCTTCACAAAGGCCTCGAACTGCCGGTAGAATTCCAGCCCCGCCAGGGTGGGCTCGCCCCCCTGAAAGATGAAATTCACGCCCTGTTCCGCCTCCCGGCAGGCCCGGCGCACCACCGCCTCCAACGTTTCCTGAGACATTACGCCATAGGAAGCTCTTTCCCGGCACCGGGTCAAATCCCGGTAAAAGCAGTATTCGCAGGCCAGGTTGCACAGCCCGGAGGCGGGCTTGATCATCAGCGTCAGCTCCCGCACGGGAAAACCTCCTTTGTGAAAAAATCTCCGACTTGCGCGAAGTCGGGATTGTGGATATAATCAAAGAATCAAATCCGTTTATCTTCCCCGGAGGGCTGAAAAATGTACGTATTGGATCTGGATCTGGATTTCTTTCTGGACAACATCTGTCCCCTGGCGGAAAAGGGTACGCGCCCGGACGCGAATCAGGCTTCCCCCTGGCCGGAGGAGCAGGTGCGCTTTTTTCTGGAGCACAACTGCGGCCTGCGCCGGGAAACCCCGGTGCCTGGGGCCCTGTTCGAAACCCACGACCAGGCCCTCTCCCATTGGCAAGGGTTAGAAAAGCCCCTGTCCGTCACCCACGTGGACGCTCACAGCGACCTGGGCGTGGGCAAGCCCGGCCCGGCCTTCGTGCTGGAAAGCGTCATTACCCGCCCGGCGGAAGCCCGGCTGGACATTCCCGGCTATTACGCCCAACAGAAGCTGGACGAAGCCAATTATCTGCTGTTCGCCCTGGCCTTCCGCTGGATTTCGGAATTGGAAAACGTGCGCAATCCCGCCTCTCTGCCGGACATGCCGTCCTTCTGCGGGGAAGGCTTTCTGCAATTGGAATCCGCCGTGGGCCGGCTGATACCGGCGCTGAACCGGCACGAACCGAAAATTCCCTATCGAGTGTATGCCGACTGGCGTACTTTCCGGGCCAAGGCGCCCTACGCCTTCGCCAGCCTGGCCGTTTCCCCCCGCTATGCGCCCCAGGCGGCGGACGCGCTGATTCCCATCATCGGGGAATACGTGGATTTTTCCGCTACCACCACTTGATCTCTTCCGTCACCCGGTTGCGCAGGGCCACAAAATCCGCC
>CACXHB010000023.1 GCA_902767315.1 uncultured Eubacteriales bacterium | reverse complement strand
GCCAGAGCTCATCCGCTGGATGAGCTTTTTTGCGTCATAAAACGAATTTGCCGACGGGAATCGCGGAAAGGACTGGCAGGATGAAATCGAGATTTGCCCCGGCGCGGAAGGCGCTGATTTTCTGGACGTTGTTTATCGGGCTGGGCGCCGTGGGCGGCGCGGCGTGCATGCTGGCGGACCCCTCCGGCCGCAGCGTGGGCATGTCGGGGATGCTGCCCTATTTTCAGGTGCTTCCCTTTGCGGACGTTCTGTTTCAGGATCTTTTCTTTTCGGGAATCGCCCTGCTTCTGGTGAACGGCATAACCAACCTGACGGCGGCGGCGCTGCTTTTCCGAAAAAAGCCCGCCGGGGTCGTGCTGGGGGGCGTGTTCGGAGTCACGCTGATGCTGTGGATTCTCATTCAGTTTTACATGTTTCCCCTGAACTTCATGTCCACCCTGTATTTCATCTTCGGCTTCTGTCAGGCCGCCACGGGCTACGCCGCCTGGGTGTTTCAGCGGCAGGAGGCCTTTCAGGCCCGACCTCTGCCCCCGCTCCCTTCGGTGGAGCATCCCCGGCGGCTGGTGGTGTATTTCTCCCGGATGGGCTATGTGAAAAAACTGGCCTATGAAATCGCCGAAAAAACCGGCGCGGCGGTCTATGAAATTCGCAGCACCGAACGCACGGAGGGCACCCTGGGCTTCTGGTGGTGCGGCCGCTTCGGCATGCACCGGTGGGATATGCCCATCCGGCCCATCGACGTGGATCTTTCTGCCTTTGAGCATGTCACCGTCTGCGCGCCCATCTGGGTGTTTGCCCTGGCCGCGCCGGTGCGCACCTTCTGCCGTCAGGCCGCGGGGCAGATTCGGGAAGCGGATTACCTGCTGGTGCACCACACTTCGGGCCGTTACGAGTCCGCCGCCCGGGAAATGGATCGTCTATTGGGGTTGAAGCACACTGCCCTGCGCAGCGTTCAGTGCAAAGTGGGCGCGTTCCGGGAAATCCAAGGCTGATTGCGCCGCCAAACGACAAACTATGGGGCAGGTGAATTCCTCTTATGAAGCTCAATCTGGGCCGTCACCCCTTTTCCGAATGCTGGGACGGGGTGTATTACAAGGCGCTTTCCGATTATCCCCGCATCACGCCCCACGAAATCCGGGACGTGCTGGATTTCATGGCCTATGAAAAGGCCCACGGCCGCAGTGTGGAAATCACCGCCGACCCGCCTGCCCTGAAGGAGACGCTGCTGCGGGCCGCCCAGCATCCCGAAGCCTATCGGGACGCGCCGCTTCCGCCCATTCTGCGGGAATGCACCGCCTGTCCCGAGCGGGGCGGCTGCATGACGGATCTGGTCTGCCACACCGCGCCCGTGGCCAACGCCATTGAAATTCTAAAAAGCGGCTTTCTGCTTTCCGCCGCGCTGGCCCGGGGCGTTCCGGCGGAGGAACTGGCCCGGGAGCCCCGCAACGCCGCCAAGGATCCCCCGGATTTCTTTCATTATGTGATGTTCGCCTGGGGAAACTGTCAGGCCGGAGACCGGCTGGTGATGGAGCGCCTGCTGCGCCGCGCCCCCTCCCCGGAGGAAATGGGCCCGGGCTTTATTCCCGGGGTTCGGTTCTATTGCCGATATGCCCATCTGGACCGGCACCCCTGCCGGGTGCACGATGGCATTCTGCCCATCAAGGTGCGGGACCGGGTCTCCCTGGAGGAAAACGTCTTCGCCATTCTCGTGCCGGAAATGCACCGGCAGGCCGTAACTCCCTATCTGAATTCCGCGCTGGCCCCTCGGGCTCATTTTCTGGAAAGCGCCGGGCTGGACGTATGGGCCTGGTCGGAAAAGGCCTACTGTCTGGCCCACGCCCTGGCCGACGAAGCGGCGGGCGCGGCGGAAGGGCGGGACATGGCATGAGTATCACGCAGCCCCATCTCAGCCGGGAAATTTTTCAAATGGAGCTTTGCCGGCTTACCCCTAGCCAGCTCTGCATCAGCGCGGAAAAGCTGGCCCGGGTAAACCGGTGGTTCCGGGGAAATCCCGACAACCTGCAAACCCCGCTGCCGGTGAAGCGACTGGCGGGCCGCCTTTTGCTGACCGACGGCCACACCCGCTGCGCAGCCGCCTGGCAGGCAGGGGTGGAGCGCGTGCCCTGCGCCTGGGACCTGGACGATCTGGACTGGGCGGCCTATGCCGCGGACATTTCCCTGTGCGCCGAAGCGGGAGTTACCTCCGTTGCGCAATTGGCCCGCCGCGTCGTTTCCCCGGCGGAATACAAAGCCCAGTGGCTGGACCTCTGCGACCAATTGTATCAGCAGTCCTGCTATCAGGCCCTGCGGCAGAGGGACGACCTGCTCTTTTTCACGAACCGCCCCCTTCCCCCGCCGCCGGAGGCATTCCGCCTGTCCGCCGAACCCGGCGGGGCCCGGGAAATGTGCCGATTGCTCCTGGGGGACGCAGTCGTCGCCTGCGGCTGCATCGAAAAATTCTCGTATGCCTTCTGGGAAATCGCCCGACTGCAGGCCTGCCCCGAGGCGCTGCCCTTTCTGCTGGCCGCGCTGACCAACCGGGTGGTCTCTCGGGGCAAAACCGCCCTGTTCCGGGCGCGACCCGGCGACGATGCCACCCTCCGCCTCCTTGCTCAATGCGGATATGAAAAGCTCTACTGAATCCACCCGCCAAAATGCCCGAAAGCGCCTGAATTCAGGCGTTTTCGGGCAAAATTTGTTCAGTGACCAATCACTTTGGCATACTCGTTTGCTGCGCGTCCAGGGATCACCTGCGGTCAGTGCGCGGATTGTTTCATCATTTCATCCGTTACGGCGCGAAGGGTCGGCAGATACGCCAGCACTTCTCCCGCCGCGGCGGATATTTTTTCGTCGGTATCCCGGCCCACGGCGGCCAGGGCCCGGCGAAAGAGCGGCAGAAACCGGGCGTATTCCTCCGGCGCGTCCGCCGCGAGAATTATCATGCTGCGGGCCCAGGTGCACACGATCCAGAACAGGGCTTCCCGATGAAAGCCCTGATCAATCAGCACCGCAAGATCGTCAATGGCGGCGGGCCGGGAAACGGGGGAAATGTCGCTGGAGAAGAAAAAGGGCGTGCGGCCCAACCGGGCGGCGGCGTCAAAGGCCGGAGCAAGCTCGTCCAGCATCTCCCGGGCTTCATCGGCGGTAACGCGGCCAAAACCGGACAGGGCAAGCAGCTTTTCGTGCACGTCCAGCCGGCCGCAGTTTTCCAGCACCCGGCGGGCCCGGAGATAGCGCAGCCGCACG
>CACXHB010000022.1 GCA_902767315.1 uncultured Eubacteriales bacterium | reverse complement strand
ACACGTACGACACGCTGTTTTCCAGCATCTTCCGCCAGATTTCCTGATTTTCCGGGGAAGCCTTGGCCATGCCGTCGCGATGCTCCGGGTCCTCCCAGGAATACAGGGAAATGTCCTTCAGCCGCTGGCCCTCATATTCGATGGGCATGGAAAGTACCGCTTCGGGGTTCAGATAACAGGCCAGAAAATACGCAGCCATTTCCTGATTGGGGGAATTGCTGTTGATTTCGAAGGCAATGTAGTCCGCAGGATACCGGGTGTTTTCGTCGAAAGACGGGGGCAGAATCAGCCGGCGATTGCCCAAATGGCTGTAGTAATTGCCCCAAAAATTACTGCAGAACAGCAGCGCGTTATCCGGCAGGGTGGACTGATCCGGATCGTCGCAGATGAGATTTCCGTTCACCGCCTGCCTCCATTTTTCCATGGCCTCCCCAAACGCCGGACTGGTAAAATCCGTTTCTCCGGTGGAAAGATCGATGGTGTTCAGGTTGTATTCCAACAGAATATAGGGCAGAAAGTCGGAATCGTACAGCAGATAGACGGGTTCCTCCGCCTGGGCGTTGTATTCCGCCACCTTGTCGGCCAACTGGAAAAATTCGTCCCACGTCCAGCCGTCGCTGGGAATTTCCACCTGCAGCTTTTCCACCAGTTCGGGGTTCATTTCCCACAGATAGGGCGTGATCTCCACGGGAACGCCGTAAAGATGGCCGTCCAGCGACAGCGCGTCGAAGAAATCCAGATATTCGGGCAAAAGAGAAGTGATTTCGTCAAACTGATTCAGGTCCACCAAAGCGCCGGATTTGAACATCAGGGGCGAACAGGACATGGTGTTGTTCTCCTGCGTGCACAGGATGTCGTATCCGGCCGTACCGGCCATCACCGCCGTGGCCAGCACCCGGGGATCCTCTTCCACTCGCGTGGTAACGGTTACGTCCGGATACCGCTGGTTGAACAGCTCGATGGCCGTCCGCAGATGCGGCATATCCATCTCGGATATGGGATTGACGATGGTCAGCGTGTTGCTCTGGGTCAGGGTGTCCGCCAGCGCGACGCCATACAGGCATTTGCCGTCCGCCGAAAGGGCATAGATCAGGCTTTTGTCCGTCTGCAGGCCGGTAATTCCTCCGGGGAAGCCGGCGGCAACGGTGGCGGCGCTGCCCTCGCTGATGCACATCAGGCGAATCTCGCCCCCGGCGGAAAGCAGGTAAACGTAATCCGTCTCGTCGCCGTTGACGATGGGCACGGCGATGGAATCCAGGGGCGGAGCCGACGCGGGGCCGGAAATCAGCTCATAGGTGGCGGCGTCCACGCAAAATACCTGGGAACCCTCCTCCTGATAGATATACAGGATGCTTCCGGAAACGGCAATGTCCGCGATATTCGCGTTTTCCCAGCCCGTTGCGTCCAGAGGTTCCGGCGCGATTTCGGTGATCGGGTCGCAGAAATAAATCCGCTGGCCGTCGGATTCCCCGTCATGGCCCAGCAGATAGACCGCGCCGCTGGAAACGGCCATTTTTACCGGCTCCAGCCCCGCGGGCAGGGCGCATTCGCCCACCGGGTTGCCGCCCTCGTCCAGTGCCTGAACGCGGCCGTCTTCCGTGCAGACATACAGAAGGTTGCTGTCCGCGCACAGGAAGCGCAGCCCGTCCACCTGAAACCGGGCCTCGCCCTTGGGGTTTTCCCCCAGGTCCGCGGCACTTTTCAGGTCGTTATAGGAAAATTGAAATACCTCGTTTCCCGAAGCAATCCACACGGCGTTGTCGCTGGCGCTGAAGCGGATGGGCGCGTCGGCCTGATACATGGGCGCGGCCTCGTCTGCCGCCAGCGCCCCGGGGCAGGCCCAGAGCATCGTCAGGCAAATCGCCAACAGCAGGGCGGCGGCCCGCAGCCGTCCGCATTTTTCGGGGAAACCAATGGTACGCACAAGGGTCACTCCTCTCTCGTAATGCCGGGATTCGATTAAAATAAAAATGCCATGGAATTAACCGTTCTGACTTTTAGACGCACATTCCGTGAATTCCGTTGCCAGAATCTGGCAATTTTGTGGTGCAAGACGATGAATTCTGTTCACTTTAGATTCCCTCCTTTTTTAGGCTCTATAATATAAAGCGTCTGAGAGGGGCCAAGTGCAACACGATTTTTCGTTAACTGTTTGTTAATTTACGATCAGAATAACACTTTCGGCGATTTCGATTGTTTCGTCGCTGCTTCCGGTATAGTCTACCAGAAAAGCGTAGTTTCCCTCGCTCCAAACTACGGTATTCCAGATATCCTTTTGAATTAATAATGCGGCGTGCCCATGGACGGTGATATCTTCTACAATGGCGTTTTCAGTATCGAGGTTTCCGAACCAGTTCTGATCCATTTCGGCGAATTCCAAAATACGACCGTCTGAGTAGTCGTAATAAACGCTATTCATACTGACCGTGCGGAGTTCGCCTCCCTCCGGCAAATAAGAGGGATAGTACTGCCCCTCCCATTCCACGGGCACGTCGACGTATTTTCCGGTTTCCTCAAAGCGGAAGCTGGCGAAATCCCGGCCCACGTTCATGACGTATTTGGTCAGAGAGACCTGCACGGTCTTACTGGAGGCCACAGCGACCCCCAGCGCCAGAAACAGCGTCAGCATCAGGCACACGGCAATGCCCGCCGCCCGGGGCAGCGGCGTGGTAAAGAACCTTTTGTATCGCGCCCGGTCTGCGGCGCGTTGAATTTT
>CACXHB010000021.1 GCA_902767315.1 uncultured Eubacteriales bacterium | reverse complement strand
GCGCTGCTGGCGGCGGCGGAGGCGGCCCAGGCGGGGGACGTGGTGCGGAACAAGGGCGGATTGGACGCGTGGATTGAGCAGCACGGCCGGAACCTTTCCGGCGGCCAGCGACAGCGGCTGACCATCGCCCGGGCGCTGGTGCGCAGGCCGGAAATTCTGATTCTGGATGACAGCGCGTCGGCCCTGGATTACGCCACGGACGCGGCGCTGCGCAGCGCCCTGGCCCATCTGGACTGGCGGCCCACGGTGTTCATCGTCTCCCAGCGAACCTCATCCATTCGTCACGCGAACCTGATTCTGGTGCTGGAAGACGGCAAAGTGGCGGGTATGGGCACCCACGGCGAGCTGATGGAGAACTGCCCGGTTTACCGGGAAATTCATGAATCCCAATTCGGAAAGGAGGATGCGGAATGAACGGCAAAAAGAAGGTTGCGCCGGGAACTCTCCGGCGAATTCTCACCTGGCTGAAGCCCTATGCGCCCATGCTGGTGATTTCCATCGTCCTTTCGGCGGCCTCCGTGGCCCTGACGCTGTATGTACCCATTCTGGTGGGCCGGGCCATCGACGGCATTCTGGGTAAAGGGAACGTAGACTGGCCGGCGGTTTTGCAGAATCTCACCCAGGCGGCGGTGGTAGCGGCGGCGGCCGCGGTGATCCAGTGGATCATCAGCGCCATCAATAACCGGGTGGCCTTCCAGACGGTGCGGGATATGCGCAACGCGGCCTTCGACCACCTGCAGGAACTGCCCCTTTCCTATCTGGACGCGCATCCCCAGGGAGAAATCGTCTCCCGCATCATTGCCGACGCGGATACCTTCGCGGACGGCCTGCTGCTGGGCTTTACCCAGCTGTTCACCGGCGTGGTGACCATTGCGGGCACGCTGTATTTCATGCTGCGGCTCCAGTGGTGGATCGCTTTGACGGTGGTGGTGCTGACGCCCCTTTCCCTGTTTATGGCCAAATTCATCGCCTCCCGCACGTATTCCATGTTCCGGGCGCAATCCGAGGCCCGGGGGGAGCAGACCGCCTTTGTGGACGAAATGCTCACCGGGCAGAAGGTGGTGCGGGCCTTCGGCCGGGAAAAGGCTTGTCTGGAAAAGTTCGACCAGCTGAACAAAAAGCTGGCGGACAGTTCCCTGAAGGCCACGTTCTATTCCTCCCTGACCAACCCGCTGACCCGCTTTGTGGGCAGCGTGACCTACGCGGCGGTGGCGCTGGTGGGGGCCATCGCCTGCATCCTCACCGCGGGCACGGCGGCGGCCTTCACCGTGGGCAATCTGTCGGCCATGCTTTCCTACGCCAGCCAGTACGCCAAGCCCTTTAACGAAATTTCCGGCGTGGTGACGGAATTCCAGAACGCTATGGCCTGCGCGGCCCGGCTGTTTGCCCTGATGGACGAACCGGCCCGGGTGCCGGACGCGCCGGACGCGCTGGTGCTGGAAAACGCCCGGGGCGACGTGGCGCTGGAGGACGTGACCTTCTCCTACACCCCGGAAAAGCCCCTGATCCAGCACATGAACATCCGGGTGAAAACCGGCATGCGGGTGGCCATCGTGGGCCCCACCGGCTGCGGCAAGACCACGATTATCAACCTGCTGATGCGCTTTTACGACGTGTGCGGCGGAAAAATCACCGTGGACGGCACGGACATTCGCGACATCACCCGCAAAAGCCTGCGGGGCGAATACGGCATGGTGCTGCAGGATACCTGGCTGAAGGCGGGCACCATTCGGGAAAATATCGCCATGGGTCGGCCGGAGGCCACGGATGAGGAGATTTTCCGGGCCGCGAAAGCCGCTCATGCCCATTCCTTTATCCGCCGGCTGCCGGAGGGCTATGACACGATGATCGGCGAAGACGGCGGCATGCTCTCCCAGGGCCAGAAGCAGCTTCTGTGCATTGCCCGAATCATGCTGTGCCTGCCGCCCATGCTGATTCTGGACGAGGCCACCTCTTCCATCGATACCCGAACGGAAATGAAGATTCAGAGCGCCTTCGCGGCCATGATGAAGGGGAGAACCACGTTTATCGTGGCCCACCGGCTTTCCACCATTCGGGAAGCGGACCTGATTCTGGTGATGCGGGACGGCGCCATCGTGGAACAGGGCACCCACGAAAGCCTGCTGGCGGCGGAGGGCTTCTATGCCCAATTGTACAAAAGCCAGTTCGCCCTGAGCTAAAGCGTGCAAAAGCGCCTTTGCGGAGCAGAAATCTTCGCAGAGGCGCTTGTTTTATGCCATTTTACCAACGATTTTCGTGCACCATGGTTTCGTCCCAACGCTGGGGCCGGGGCGGCTCTTCCGCGGGATGGCCCAGGGCGATGAGGCAGAAGGGGCTGACGGATTCCGGCATGTGCAGCACCCTGCGGATGGCGTCCATGCGCTCCTTCCGGGGGGCTACGCCCATCCAGCAGGAGCCCAGGCCCATTTCCCTGGCGGCGATGAGCAGATTCATGGTGGCGGCGGCGCAATCCTGCTGCCAGTAACCCGCCTCGTCGCAGGCTTCGCAGCAGATGCACACGCAGGCCGGCGCCTGGGCGAGCATGCCCGCATAGGGGTGATTTTCCCGGAGGGCGTTCAATACCGCCCGGTCGGTGACCACCACAAAGCGCCAGGGCCGGCGGTTCATGGCGGAAGGAGCCAGCATGGCACATTCCAAAAGCGTGTGAATTTCCTGAGCGGTCAACGGTTCCGGGGTGTATTTGCGAATGGAGCGGCGGTTCATGACGGATTCCAGCATGGGCAAAACCTCCTTGCGGCGCGTTTGAAAAAAGCATAACATAAAAGCCGCTCCCCGTCAAATGGCGATTGACTTTCCGGGAGATAAAATGGTATCATGAATTGAAAAAACAAAGGGGAAGCGGGAAAACATGGAAATACTGGTGATTACGGCCGTGGTGCTTTTCGCCACGGGACAGTCT
>CACXHB010000020.1 GCA_902767315.1 uncultured Eubacteriales bacterium | reverse complement strand
GCGAAGAGACTCAGATGCGTTGTACTTTTTGTTGCCAGCGGTGGTTCTTCGATTGTTTACCGCTATTATGCGGTGTTGCCTTAAATCATTGCTTGATTCCTCTGGCGCTCCGCTTATGCGAAAATATGGCGCGAGTACTACTTGGATTGGAAAATTGATATACCGACTGGATTCCAGACGCAACGGCGGCTGTCCCATTCTTGCAGTTGGGATAAAGAAAGGGTGTGTTGAAGGGTATGAGTGATTTAAAAGATACCATTAACAGCCTTCTGGAGAGCACAAATCACAAAAAATACAATACGATTTACGCAGATCCGCCATGGCAATTTCAGAACCGAACCGGTAAAGTTGCGCCGGAACACAAACGTCTGATGCGCTATGAAACCATGACGCTGGATGAGATTAAGGCACTTCCGGTTGCAGACATTGCAGACGAAAAGGCTCAATTGTATCTTTGGGTGCCAAACGCGCTTTTGCCCGAGGGCCTTGCCGTTATGGAAGCGTGGGGATTCGAGTATAAATCGAATCTTATTTGGGAAAAGGTACGCAAAGACGGCATGCCAGACGGCCGGGGAGTTGGATTTTATTTTCGCAATGTTACCGAAATCGTCCTGTTTGGCATAAAAAAGAACAGCGCACCCAATCGAACTCTGCAACCTGCACGGTCTCAGGTCAACCTGATTCGTTCCATGAAACGGGAACATAGCCGCAAGCCGGACGAGATTATTCCCATCATTGAGGCATGCAGTCTTGCCCCGCGCATTGAACTGTTTGCACGGGGAACGCGAGAAGGTTGGGATGTTTGGGGAAACCAGGCGACTGACGATTACGAGCCCTCCTGGGCAACGTATTCCAATCATACGGTTGCCGCTTCAAAAGGAGCGGTTGGATCTAAATAATAAAGCAAAAACGCTGCCGGAGAAAAATTCCGACAGCGTTTTCTGTATTCGAAAATGCTCAATTCTGTCCCAGGGCCCGGGCGATTTCGGCGTTGACCTTTTCCCGCAGGGCGGGCAGGTAGGCCGCGTCCCGGGGATAGTCGGTGAAGGTGATTTCGCCCACATCGCCCTCGATGAGGGCCATTACGAAGTCGCGGCCCCGGAGGCTTTCCAAAAGCCGGAAGGCCCGCAGATCGTACAGGGCCTGGGCGGTGACCATCATGCGCAGGGATTCCACCGGAGCGCCGTCCGGGCCGGGATAGACCTGGAAGGCGTCGCCGGCGGGGGTGAAGCCGTCGCAGTCGGTGCTGACCCAGGGATTGATGGGGTGGGTGGAATACTGGGCGTTCCAGAAATTGTAGCCCCACTGCAGGAAGCCGACGATGTCGTATTTGTAAAGCATCACGCCCAGAATGCGGTTGCGCTGGGAGGGCATGGCCATGAACATGTTGGAAACGTCCTTGTACTGGCCGATGCAGTAATAGGTCCACAGGCCGGGCACCTTCGCGTCCACGAAGGGCTGGATGTGGTTGATGGCGGGGATGGGATGCTCCACCGCGCCGGTGGCGTAGAATTCGAAGCTGGACAGGGCGTCCACCACCGGCAGCCCCTGCAGATCGTGGCAGGCGTAATCCCGGGCGGCCCGGTAGTCCTCCAGCATGGACAGGGAGGGCTCGTCGGAAATATGGAAATAGCACCTGTCCAGTACGCCCAGCCGGGCAAACTCCGCCTTCAGCGCCGGCAGATACGCCCGCAGGAAATCCACGTAGCAATCGCCGGTGGCGCTGGTGTCCCAGCCGAAAATCTGCTGCATATGGCCGTTGACGCTGGCCACGATCTTGGGGGCGTGTTTTGCGCCCCACTGGGTGAACAGATGGGCGATTTCGTAATACTCCACGCCGCAGCGCCGGGCCATTTCCACCCAGCGATCCAGCCGGTCGAAGCCGAATTCGTAGCCGCCGTTGCCCAGGGTGACGTCCACCAGCTGGCAGGTCATGCGCTCGCCGCCCACGGCGGTGTCCAGGGGCGGGGTGTGCACGGGAGTCAGCAGCATGTTGATGCCACGACGCACCATGGCCCGGACGTAATTTTCGCAGATGCGCCAGAAGTCCTCGGACCACATCTCTACGCCGTAATACTGACACAGGCAGTCGCAATGGAACCACTTGGTGTGAATCAGCTCCTGGGGCGGCAGCTCCGCGTCGATCACCGTGAGGGTGAATTTCTTTTCCGCCAACAGGGTTTCATCCTGGGGATTCAGCAGCTTTACGGTGACGGCATGCTGACCGGGGGCGGCGTTTTCAACGTCGATCCACACGGCCTCCCAGTGGAAGGAATAGGTCGCCAGCCGGGCGGAGGGCAGCTCCTCCAGCGCGTCGGGATACAGGCCGGGGGTTTTGCGCAGATAGTCCGCGTCCGCGTCCGGGAAGGTGGGGAAGGTCACCGGCACGCAGCGTACCCGGCGCAGATGCACCGGCGCATCGGATTCCACCCGGAGCGTTACGTAATCCCGCATGGGGCCTTCCGGGGCGATCCAGGCCGCCTGGAAGGAGGCGACCTCGTTTTTCAGCGCGGAGGCGCGAAGATAACCGCCCCGGGGCGGCTCATCCGGAAAGATTTTTTCCAGGGGCGAAACCAGACGAAGATCGATTTTCATGGGAAATACCTCGCTTTATTCATGCGCACAGGGCGCAGGATGTACCAGAATCGTAAAATCATGGGCGGACGAAGGGCCGGGTGAATTCCTGACCGGCCTGCCGTTCCCGGGGCAGCGTGCGTGTGAGGGCCCATAGATCCGTCACATGGCATTCGAACCGGAAAACCGCGTTTTCCCGCAGCCGGGCCGCGTCCAGCATAGGCAGCGTCGCCCGGCGGGCGATTTCCCGCAATACCTGGGAATTTCCGGCCCCCAGCAGCCGCAGATATTCCGGGGCGGGATGGGCCCGGGTCAGCTCGGCGGTGAGCCCGGTGAGGGCGTGGGCCGCCAGCCGGTCCAGCCGGGCCCGGGTGTATCGCCGGCATTTGGCCTGTTCCAGGGCCTCTTCCGCGGAAGCGGCGGCGCGGGCGGCGGCGGAAACCCGGTTTTCCAGCCCCTCGGAAATCTCCGGCAGGGTCGCCAGAAAATCGGGGCCGGAACGCAGCGCCCATAGGAACAGATCGTCGATTTCCCGCCGGGCGCTTAAAAGCGGCCATTGGAACCGGGCCTTATCCGGCAGGGCGGATTCCCCCGCCTGGTCTCCCCGCAGGGCGGCGGCGCGCAGGGCCGAGGCCGAGGCGTAGGGCCCCAGTTCCGGGGAATGATACTCCCCCCGGCGCAGGACGACCAGCGGCGCGGGAGAACCGGGAGCCGCCAGCGCCCGCAGATATTCCATGGCCAGAATGGCGTTGGGCCGGGAAAGCGCTTCCGCCTGCTCCGGGGAAAGCTTCAGACATGCCGCCAGCGCCGCGCCCCGGGCCCGGGGAAAGGAAACGCCCCGGGCAAGCCGCGCTTCTAAATGGGCGCGGAAAACAGCGTCCTCCTGAAAGGCGGCCGCCCGGCGCAAAAGGGAAAGATCGTCCGTTTCGCAGCCGAAGGACAGCGCTTCCGCCCCCAGCGCCCGGGCAATGGCCACCCCCGCCCGGGCAAAGGCGTCCGCGCTGCGGCAGGCCAGCAGCGCCGGCAGCTCCACCACCGCGTCGGCCCCGCATAAAAGCGCCGCCTTCGCCCGATCCCATTTGGAAAGGGCGGCAAACCGCCCCCGCTGGGTCAGATGCCCGTCCATGATGCAGACAATGCCGTCATAACCGGACTTTCGGGTCTCGGCCAGCTGCAGCGCGTGTCCCCGGTGAAAGGGATTGTATTCGCAGATGATCGCGGCCAGCTTCATGCGCCTTTGCGGGCGGCGATGACCCAATAGCCGCCGCTGCGGTCGATGACCTCCGCCCGGGCAAACAGGCCGGAGAGATATTTCAGGGCCGAGGGCGCACCCTGCTGCTTGCGAATGACGATATACAAAACGCCTTCGGGGGCGAGCCGTTCATGGGCCTGGGCGAACAGGCCGTAGATTTTCTCCTTGCCGGCGCGGATGGGCGGATTGGAAAAGATCACGTCAAAATCGCCGGAAACGGATTCGAACCCGTCCCCCACAGCCACGGTGACCTCCACGCCGTTCAGGGCGGCGTTTTTCCGGGCCAGTTCCGCGGCCCGCTGGTTTACGTCCGTCAGCACAAAGGCGCATTCGGGATTGATCTTCGCCAGCGGAATCCCCGCCGCGCCCCAGCCGCAGCCCAGATCCAGCGCCCGGCCCCGCAGCGGCGGTATGGCCTCGATCAGCGCCCGGGTGCCCGGGTCCACCCCGTCCCGGGAGAAAACTCCCGCGTCGGTGAGAAATGAAAATTCCCGGTGAAACAGGTTTGCGGTAAATTGCCGCAGCGCGTGCTGAGAGGCGGGCAGCGGGGTGTAATAATGATCCGGCATAATGTTACTCCTTTTCAGAATGGGGAAGGCGCCCCCGGCGGCCCCCGGGGCATGCGGGCCCCGGGAGCCGCCGGGGGCTATGCGGGGGAGCTGCGCTCCCCCGCACCCCCTGGCCGCGGCGCTGAAGCGCCGTAAGGAACGATTTTTCCTGAAGGAAAAATCGGGAACGGATTAAGGCACCGCCGCACAATTCGGCAGCGCGTCGGGCGATGGCTTTTCCGCTATCTGCGGCATGCAAATTTTTTGATTTACCCCCAGTAAACCTTCAAAATTTGCATTTGCATCTGACGAAAAATCCATTCGCCGGCCGACCGCCTCATTTGTACGGCGTTGCCTTAAAGCCCGGCGACGGCGCGAAGGCGTGCTTCCTCCTCCGCCGTCAGGGGGCGGCACTGGCCCTCCGCCAGGGCGGGATCCAGCCCCACGCCGCCGATGGACAGCCGCTTCAGGGAGCGCACCGGGTGGCCGATGTGGGCGCACAGGCGCTTTACCTCGTGATACTTTCCTTCGGTGAGGGTAAGGCGCAAAAGGCCCTCTTCGGTGAGCTCTGCCCCGGCGGGCAGGGACACAAAATCCGAAAACGCCACGCCGCCCCGGCGGAGAATTTCCAATTCCGCTTCCAGCGGCCGACCCTCCACCTGAGCCAGATAGACCTTTTCCACCCGGCGGCGGGGAGAGATCAGCCGGTGGGCCAGCTGCCCGTCGGTGGTGAGCAGCACAAGGCCCGTCACGTCCCTGTCCAGCCGCCCCACGGGGCCGAACCCCCGGTTTTTCAGAAAATCCGGCACAAAATCCAGCACCGTGGGCAACCGCCTGTCCTCCGTGGCGGTGAGCACCCCGGCGGGCTTGTGGAGCATCAGGGTCACTTCCCCGGGCAGGGCCATGGGCGCGCCGTCCAGGGTGACCTCCTCCGGCCGGGCCTGAAAGGCCGCGTCCCGCACCGGCTGCCCGGCCACCTGCGCCAGGCCGGCGGAAATGGCCTTGCGGGCCTGGGAACGGGTGAGCCCCGTCAGGGTGAGAATTTTGTCCAGACGCATGCGGCTTCCTCCCGGAACGGCAGAATGTTGTTCCCATTATATCATAGAAGTATCTCCCGCGCAAAGGGGAAAACTGAATCGGAAATCTGTGGCGAAGATGTGGCGAAACCTGCAAGGATATGTCGGCATAAATATGCGCATAAAATGGGAATGCGCCGTAAAAAGGCGCATAAACGCCGGAAATGCCGCGTGTAATACAATATTCATAATTTAATGGACTTAAAAAGATTGTCAAATCTGACACATTATGGTATTATATATTACGAAACGGGCCCGACCGCGGCGTCTGCCGGTTCGGGCTGAAAAAGGAGGAACCCCCATGAAGAAACTGTCTTGGCTGCTGGTTCTGGCCATGGTGCTGCTGCCGCTGTGCGCAGTGACCGCCACCGCCGAAGGAACCTACACCCAGGCCCCCATGTTCGACGCGCTGGTGGAAAGCGGCGAACTGCCCCCGGTGGAAGAGCGTCTGCCGGAAAACCCCTGCCTGATTCACGAATTCCTGGACGAATATCTGGATCCGGAAATCGGTAACTTTGGCGGCACCCTGCGGTTTGTCACCAATTCCGTCAACTGGGACGCGGACGTGTTCGTGGGCATGACCGAAGGTCTTTTGACCATGCAGTCCTCCAACTCCGACCAGGTGGACCCCAACATCGTGGAATCCTACGAAGCCAACGAGGATAACACCGTGTTCACCTTCAAGCTCCGCAAGGGCCTGAAGTGGTCCGACGGCACGGAAGTGACCATGGAAGACTTCCGCTTCGCCATTGAAAACTTCGTGTTCAACGAGGAACTGACCCCCGTCATCGCCGCCTGGATGCGCGACGCGGGCACCGCCGCCGGCGATCCCTTCACCTTTGAGATCATCGACGACGAGACCTTCACCCTCTCCTTCAAGGAAAGCTACGGCGGATTCGTGGTGCATCTGTCCATCGCGGGCTGGAAGGGCTACACCGAAATTTTGAAGCCCTCCCATTTCCTGAAGCAGTTCCATAAGGATTATGCGGAAGAGTGCCACGGCTCTTTGGACGCTTATTATGAATTCATGCAGCCCTACGCCACCTTCATGGGCTACGACGACGTGAAGGAAGAGGGCATCTGGTGCTACATCTTCAATCAGATGGACTGCACCAACTGGGAATGCACCGACCCCAACGACGCCATGCCCAGCTATTACTTCGGCGATCTGGTGGACTGCGACAGCTTCCCCCAGCTGTACCCCTGGATCATGACCGAATGCGCCGACGGCAAGATGACCACCTGGACCCGCAATCCCTACTACTTCTGCGTGGACGAGGCCGGCAATCAGCTGCCCTATTTCGACAAGCTCACCTCCTCTTATGTGGAAAGCGCGGAACTGGTGCAGTTCAACGCCATGAGCGGCGACGTGGACTTCATGCGTGAAAGCGCCACCATCAATAACATCTCCCTCTACCGGGAAAATGCGGAGACCGCGGGCATCACCGCCTACACCACCTCCATGCATAATAACCCCGGCGACATCATGATCAACTTCAACTACGGCCTCAACGCCGACGGCACCGTCAAGGACGACGATCATTCCAAGGCCTGGCAGGAAATGGTGAACGACCATCGCTTCCTGCAGGCGCTGATGATCTCCATCGACGCCCACGAGCTGGCCGACGCCGTGTTCAACGGCTTCGCCGAGCCTAACGAATACTTCGCCTGCACCGGCGACCACGAAGGCGCCATCGCCCTGCTGGATGAAATGGGCGCTGTGGATATCGACGGCGACGGCTTCCGCGAGACGCCCTCCGGCCTGCCCTTCGCCTTCAATATCTCCGTGGGCACCAGCGGCTCCCTCACCGACGTGGTGGCCTGCGACGAACTGTATCGCGAATACTGGACCGCCATCGGCCTGAACTGCCAGGTGGCCGCCATCGACGATACCCTGCTGAGCACCTCCCGCCAGGCTAACGAAATCGAAATGCAGACTTCCTGGCTGCATACCAACGCCCTGTGGCATTATCAGGAGTGGTACATCAACGAGCCCCTGTGGCAGAAGTGGATCGACGCGGGCGGACTGACCGGCACCCTCCGCAGCGACGACACCTATCTGGAGCCTTCTGAAGAGTTCAAGCAGTTCGTGCTGGGCATCCAGGGCTGCTTCACCGTGGATCCCGTCACCGCCGTGAACGAGAACGTGCCCATG
>CACXHB010000019.1 GCA_902767315.1 uncultured Eubacteriales bacterium | reverse complement strand
CAGGGCTATTTTCGTTGGAATTTAGTTCAGGGCCAGCAGGCGCTTTTCAATGCGGTCTACCAGTTCCTGGGGGAAGGAGAACATGGGATTGCGCATGGTGAGCATGGAACGCAGGGAGGCGTCGCTGCCGCTGTGGGGGCCGCCGGCAAAGTGCCGCAGCATGGGCAATTCCTCTTCCAGAACGGCCTTCACTTCCGGAATGGCCAGCGCCTCGCTCATGGGCAGGTCCAGAGAAATCACACGATGCAGGGGATGGACGGGCTTGTATTCAAAGTGATACTTGCCGGCGGGAACCACGGCGTACACAAAGCCCTTTGCGCAGACCTTCACGTCCAGCTCGGGATGAGACTTCTGGATGGCTTCCTTGTCGCCTTCGGGGAACACCAGCGTCGCTTCCGCGCCGAAGGGCACTTCCACGTCCCAGGTGAACAGATCCTTCTTGATTTCCCAGGAGCTCTCGTACCAGCCCATGGCGGAATTGTAGCGCGCGCTGACCTTGGGCAGCAGGTAATCCGGCTGGGGCTTAATGAGGGCCTTGCGGAAACCGGGAGCGTCTTCCACGGGGTTGATGCCCGCTACGTTGCGGTACACCCACTCCATCACCGCGCCGTAGGCGTAATGGTTCAGGGAGTTCATGCCGGTGTCGGAGATCATGCCGTTGGGCAGCACGGAATTCCAGCGCTCCCACACGGTGGTGGCGCCCATGTTGACTTCGTACAGCCAGCCGGGATATTCCTCGTTCATCATCAGCTTATAGGCGCGCTTGTTGTAACCGTTGTCGGAAAGGGTGCGGTTCAGATACGCGGTGCCCACAAAGCCGGTGCGCAGCTTGCCGTCGGTGGCGGCGATTTCCGCGTCCAGCATTTTGGCCAGCCTGGCCCGGTGCGCTTCCGGCGCGAAGCCCATGAACAGCGCGCACACATAGGCGGTCTGGGTGGTCTGGGCCATGAGGCCGTTGGGGGTGAAGTATTCGTTCTGGATGGCCTCGTAGATTTCATCCAGCAGCTGGGAATACTTCTTCTCGTCCTCGGCATAGCCCAGAGCGTGAGCGGCCTTTACCAGCAGCGAGGTGGAATAGTAATAGTAAGCGGAGGCAACGAAGTAGGGATCGGTGCCGCCCATGACGGAATTGTTCTTGGTATCCAGGGCCAGCCAGTCGGCAAAGTGGAAGCCCACGTTCCACAGGCGGCCGCAGTGATGCTTCTCGTCAGTGGCCTTGATCCAGTCCACCCATTCCTTCATGTTGGGATAGGTTTCCTTCAGAAGCTCCTTGTCGCCGTAGAACATGTACAGGTTCCAGGGAACAATGGTGGCAACGTCGGCCCAGGCGCAGGAGCCCTCGTCGCTGTCCATGCCGCAGGCGGGAATTACATGGGGCACGCTGCCGTTGTGCTTGTTCTGCTCAAAGAGCATATCGTGCAGATACTTCTGGAAGAAGGCGGCGGAATGCATGTTGAAGCAGGCGGTGCCGGAGAAGGCCTGCGCGTCGCCGGTCCAGCCCAGGCGCTCGTCCCGCTGGGGGCAGTCGGTGGGCACGTCCAGGAAGTTGTCCCGCTGGCCCCACAGGGCGTTCAGGGCAAAGCGGTTTACCTTGGGGTTGGAGGTTTCCACATAGCCCGTGCGGGCGATATCGGAATGCACCACGCAGCCGGTGAAATCGTTCAGGTCAATCGTCTCCAGGCCTTCCACCTTTACCAGACGGAAGCCGTAGAAGGTGTGGAAGGGACGAACCACCCGTTCCACGCCGTCGGAGATATAGGTATATTCCGCCTTGGCGGAGCGCAGATTCTCCCGGTAGAAGCAGCCGTTCTGAAGAATTTCGGAATAGGAAAGCTTGATGACCGTGCCCTTGGGGGCGGCGCAGCGGAACTCCAGCCAGCCGGTGATTTCCTGGCCCAGGTCGATGACCAGTTCGTCCTTGGGAGTGTGAATCAGTTCCACCGGCTTGATGCGCTCGGTAATGCGCAGGGGCACGCTCAGGCGGTCTTCCACCTTGGAATAATCGTAGGCGGAATCGACGCGCACGGGATAGGTTTCGGAAGTGTCAAAGGTGGCGTCGTAAACCTCGCCGTCATAAATGGAGGAGGCGCGGACCTTGCTCTGGGTGGAGGTCCAGGTTTCGTCGGTGCCGATCACCAGGGTGGTGCCGTCGGTGAATTCCACGTGGATTTCCGCCAGCAGGGAGGTGTGGTTGGCGTAGATGCCGGGATGGGCATTGGGATCCTTATGGCCCAGGCCGAAGCGGGAAGCCGCCCAGCCGCCGCCCAGCATGAAGCGCACGGTGTTTTCGCCTTCCTTCAGGCTGCCGGTGAGATCGAAGGTGGTCACCTGATTCCAGGAGGAATAGTCGTTGTAATAGGGAGTAAGGTATTCGTCGCCGATTTTGGTTTCGTCCACGTACAGTTCGTAGACGCCCATGGCGGTGGCGTAGGCCCGGGCGGATTTCACGGGTTTGTCCAGGGCGATGGTCTTGAGCAGGTTTTTGCAATCGCCCGCGTCGGAAGTGATCCACTTGCCGGTCCAGGCTTCGCCCATTTTGCCGGTTTCAAAGAAGCTTTTGCCTTCGGCGACATCGCCGTTATCGGCCCACACGGTGACCTTCCAGTAATAACGGGTGCGGGGGGAAAGCTGGAGTTCAGGCACAAAGCACAGGCTGTCAATGTCCTGGCGCTTGCCGGAATCGAACAGGGGATTTTCCAGGCAGGGGCAGGTGCCCACGACTACCTGCGCGGCGGTCTGGGTCTTGCCCTGGGTCTGGTCCACTTTCCAGGAAAGCCGCAGGGGCTTGAAGGCGAAACCGATGGGTTCTACCACCCGGTCGGCCATCATGTCAAAAATGCGCATGAGTAAGGTTCCTCCTTTTAAAATAGTTATACGACTAACTATATGATAATGACCCTTTCCATAATTGTCAAGCATGGATTTGCAATCTGCGGGGGAGAGGAGGCGGAAATCAGGCGGCAAATGGGAAAGATGCATCAATTCGTGCAAAAAATAACGGCGCGGAAGCGGCAAATTCGAAATTAGCTATTGCTTTTTTTTGTATATCTGATATTATTAATAAATGGAATAGGTTCATAACGGATTGATATGACCGCCTCCGGAAACGCCGGGGCGCGGAAACTGATAACGGGTGGTTAGCGTATGACAATCTTCAACCTGATTTCCATGTTCGGCGGTCTGGCGCTGTTTTTGTATGGCATGCGCCTGATGGGCGATGGACTGAAGCTGGGCTCCTCATCGGCACTGAAGCGGGTGATGGAGAAGGTGACCAACAATCCCTTCACCGGTTTTTTGCTGGGACTGGTGGTCACGGCGGTGATTCAGAGTTCCACCGCCACCATCGTGCTTACCTCGGGCCTGGTGGGCGCGGGCATTCTGACGCTGCACCAGTCGGTGGGCATCGTGCTGGGCGCCAACGTGGGCACCACCATCACCGGCCAGATCATCCGTCTTCTGGATCTGGACGCGGGCGGTTCCTCCTGGCTGAACATCTTTAAGCCTTCCACCCTGGCGCCTGTGGCGGCCATCATCGGCATTTTGATGATTATGGCCTTCCATTTCCGCAATTCCGGCACCATCGGCAGCATTGCCATGGGCTTCGGCATTCTTTTCACCGGCCTTTTGAATATGACCGCGGCGGTGGAGCCGCTGTCGGAATCCCCCTGGTTTTCTGAAATGTTTCTGCAAATTGCCCAAAACCCCGTGCTGGGCTTTCTGGCGGGCACGGCGGTTGCCTTTGTGATTCAATCCTCTTCTGCGACCATCGGTATTTTACAGGCGCTGTCCGTTACGGGGGCATTGACCTTCGGTTCGGTTTATTCCATTATCATCGGCGTGAATATCGGCGACTGCGTCACCACCGCCATCGTGTGTTCCATTGGCTCCAAGGCCGACGCGAAGCGCACGGGTCTGGTGCATATTATCTTCAACCTGGCCGCGTCTGTGCTGGTAATCGCCGCGGTGACCATCGCCCATCGGGCGGGGGCGCTGGATGCAATGTGGGGCACGGCCATCGATTCCGGCGGCATCGCCAACGTGCACACCCTGTTCCGACTGGCTGCGGCCGTGCTGCTTTTGCCCCTGTGCGGCAAGTTTGAAAAGCTGGCGGTACGCATTGTGAAGGATGACAAACAGCGGGGCGCGAACGTGGACAAGGAAATCGCCCAGATGAACGACAAGCTGTATTCCTCTCCGGCCCTGGCCCTTTCCAGCGCCCACGCCGCCATTGCCGCCATGGGCAAGCTGGCCGCCAGTTCCGTAAAAAACGGCATGGAAGTGCTGGACGCATACGACAAGCAGGCGGTGGAAACCGTCAATCACAACGAGGACCAGATCGACGCGCTGGCCGACCGGGTGGACAATTATCTGATTCACCTGTCCCCCCACGTGCCGGAGAGCCACGAAAACGACCTGCTGAATTATTACATTCAGTGTTTCCCGGAATTCGAGCGCATTGGCGATCACGCGGTGAACCTGATCGAAACGGCGGACGAGCTGCGGGAAAAGAACGCGGGCTTCTCGCCCAAGGCGCAGATGGAGCTGGCGCTGTTGAAGGACGCGCTTTCGGAAATTCAGGAATTTGCCCTGAAGGCCTTTGAAACCTGCGACGTGGAAACCGCGCGGCACATCGAGCCCCTGGAGGAAGTGGTGGACGAACTGGTGGCGGCCCTGCGAGCCAACCACATTCGCCGGCTGCGCAAGGGGGAATGCACCGTGTACGCGGGCCTGGCGTTCCTGGACGCGCTGGTCAACGTGGAGCGCATTGCCGACCAGTGTTCTAACATCGGCGTGTACACCATTTCTCAGGCCCACGCCAGCATGAAGACCCACCACGACTACATTTCCTGGCTGCACACCGGCGGAGACCCCCTGTTCAACAGCGAATTCCAGGAAAAGAAGGAAAGCTATTTCGAGCGGCTGGAGCTGATCGAGACCCAGCAGTAAAGAATTTGCCCGGGAAGCATCGATGCAAGGGATGCTTCCCGGGCGCTTTTTTATGTCTCTTTTTACGGGTTTTCAGCGGGCTTTCCCAGGGCGGTCTGTTCCAGAAAGGAGAGCAGCTTGTCCCGGCCGGTGCCGTCTTCAGAGGAATAGGGGATGATTTCCCAGGGCTGCACCGCCAGCTTTCGGCAGATCACGGGAATGCTTCTGCCCCGGGCGGCCTTGGAAATTTTATCGCACTTGGTGGCCACCACGGTGAAGGGAATCTCATAATGGCGCAGATATTCCACCATCATCTGATCGTCGGAAGTGGGCTCGTGGCGCACATCCACCAGCTGCAGCACGTGGCGCAGATTTCGGCTGTTTTCCAGATAGCCCTCGATCATGTTGCCCCACTTCTGCTTTTCCTGTTTGGAGGCCTTGGCAAAGCCGTAGCCGGGCAGGTCCACCAGCAGCATTTCGCCGTTGACGGCGTAGAAATTGATGAGCCGGGTTTTGCCGGGCTCCGCGGAGGTGCGGGCCAGGCGGGAATTCCGGGTGAGGGAATTAATCAGCGAACTTTTTCCCACGTTGGATTTTCCCGCCATGGCAATTTCCGGCAATCCCTGGCCGGGAAAAGAAGTCAGCCGATCCAGGGAGACGACGAATTTAGCGTTTCGAATGATCATACTGCCCTCATGCGCTCGGAAGGGGCGCTGCGGTCGATGGGTTGGGTCAGCACGGCGGAGAAGGCCTCGTCCACCGTATCGATGAGGGAAATCTGCATATTGGAGCGGATGCCCTCTTCGATTTCGTCCAGATCCTTGCCGTTTTCCCGGGGGAGCAGGATGTCCGTAACGCCCATGCGATAGGCGGCCAGCAGTTTTTCCTTCACGCCGCCAATGGGCAGCACCCGTCCGGTGAGGGTGATTTCGCCGGTCATGGCGATATTCCCCCGGGCGGGAATGCCGGTGACAGCGGAGAGCATGGCGCAGGTGAGGGCCACGCCGGCGGAGGGGCCGTCCTTGGGCACCGCGCCTTCCGGCACGTGCACATGCAGATCGTGGCTTTTGAAATAATCGGCCGTGAGTCCCGCCCGGGCAGCCACCCGGCGCACGGTGGAGCGGGCGATTTTGGCGGATTCCTTCATCACGTCGCCCAGCTTGCCGGTGAGCTCCAGCCCGCCTGCGCCGTCCAGCGCCAGGGCTTCCACGGGCATGACTTCGCCGCCCACCTGAGTCCAGGCCAGGCCGTTGACCACGCCCACGGCAGATTTTTCGCTGACAGGGGTGCGCAGATAGCGGGGCGCGCCCAGAAAATCCGCCACGGAGCGCAGGGATACGGCCACGCTGCGGCGATTTTCGTCTTCAGAGATGCGCAGGGCGACCTTGCGGCAGATTTTGGCGATGAGCCGTTCCAGGCCGCGCACGCCGGATTCCCGGGTATAATGGTCGATGATTTCCCGGATGGCCGCCTCATGGAAGCGCACCTGAGCGCTCTTCAGGCCGTGGGCCTTCAGCTCCTTGGGGATCAGGTGACGCTTGGCGATCTGCACCTTTTCCTCCATGGTATAACTGGAAAGCTCGATGACCTCCATGCGGTCCAGAAGGGCCCGGTCGATGGTGTCGGTGGTATTGGCGGTGGTGACGAACATCACCCGGGAAAGATCGAAGGGTGCGTCCACATAATGATCCCGGAAGCGGGAATTCTGCTCCGGATCCAGAATTTCCAGCATGGCCGAGGCGGGATCCCCGTGAATGTCGCTGGAAAGCTTATCGATTTCGTCGAACAGGAACACCGGGTCCATGCTGCCGCACTGGGCGATGGCGGAGACCACCCGTCCGGCCATGGCGCCTACGTAGGTGCGCCGGTGGCCGCGCAGTTCCGCTTCATCGTGCACGCCGCCCAGGGACATCTGGGCGAATTTCCGGTCCAGGGCCCGGGCGATGGAGCGGGCGATGGAGGTTTTGCCCACGCCGGGGGGGCCCACCAGGCAAATGATAGGGCTCTTCATTTCGGGATTCAGCGCGCGCACGCCCAGGTACTCCAAAAGGCGTTCCTTCACGTCCTTCATGCCGTAATGGTCTTCGTCCAGCACGGCCCGGGCCCGGGCGATATCCACGCCGGATTCGGTATATTTTTCCCAGGGCAGGCTGAGCATGTAATCTACGTAATTATAGCTGACGCTGCTTTCCGGGGAATGCATGGTCATGCGGATCAGCCGCTTCAGCTCCCGCTCGGTTTTCTCCCGGGCTTCGCCGGAGATGGGGGACTGAGCCAGCCGCTTTTTCAATTCGGCAATATCCTCGTCCTCGCCCTCGCCCAATTCCTCCTGAATGGCGCTGATCTGCTCCCGCAGGTAGTAATCATGGTTGGCCTTGTCCATGCTTTCCCGCACTTTGGCGGCGATTTTGCCATCCAGGCGCTGCAGCTCCTGTTCCTGGGCCAGGAGATTCAGGGTGGTTTCCAGGCGCATTTTGGCCGCGGCGCATTCCAGCACGGCCTGCTTATCCGCCACTTCGCCAATGAGATTGGCGGCAACGATATCCGTGAGCACCACAGGATCCTTTTCGCCCTTGATCAGATTGATCAGCTCCGCCTGGCCGGGATTGCCGGAGACGCGAATCAGCCGCAGCGCGCGGCCGCGAATCTGGCGCATATAGGCGGCGCTTTCCAGGTCGGTCAGGTCCTCCCGCACCACGGGCACGCAGAAGGCTTCGCCGAAGAGCACGTCGCCCGCGTCCAGAACGCTGGTGAGAATGACCCGTTCAATGCCTTCCACAAACAGGCGCACCGCGCCGTCGGGCAGACGCATGACCTGCTTGATGCGGGCCAGAGTGCCCACCTGGTACAAATCGGCCTGATGAGGATGTTCCACGTTGGCGTCCCGCTGGGCTACCAGCAGGATGCGGCGGTCGCCTTCGGAGGCGCGCTCCACGGCGTTTATGGATTTTTCGCGGCCCGCGTCCAGCGTGGTGGCCGCATTGGGAAAGGCGACCAGACCCCGCAGGGCGATCAGGGGCAGCCGGAAAGAAGATTCAGACAAACAAACACGTCCTTTACGGTATCATTATTCTATTATACAGAAGCCTATGTTAAAAATAAAGGGGCCAGGCATGGTGATATGTAGTATAAAAGGCCGGGATTGCCAGGAAAAACGGCGCGAAAAAGCGCGCCCCGATGCTGAGATCGAAGCGCGCCTTCCCCGGGAGAAAATTTATTCCGGATCGTCCGAATCTTCGTCGTCCAGGGTTTCGCCGTCGTCGTAGAGACCGCTTTCGATGAGCTCCTTGAGCTTGTCGGCCAGTTCGTCGTCCACGGGCACGAATTCCTCTTCGTCCTCGCCCACGGGCACGATTTGCATCACATAGGTTTCGCCCAGGCTTTCGCAGCCTTCGCATTCGCCGTCTTCGCAGCCTTCGCAGGCTTCGGAAGCTTCGGTCAGCAGGGCATATTCGTTGCCCTCATAGAAGAAATAATCGAGCACCTCCATGGTAATCTCGTTGCCGGCGTCGTCCTCAAATACGACCAGATCCCGTTCGTCGTCCATTGAATCTCGCTCCTTTCAAAGGAAGGTGTGTTTATTATACCCCCGAACGCCGGGGAAATCAATAGCCCGGGCAGGAAATCAGTCTTCGCTGAAAAGCAGCTGACCGTAGCCGGGATAGGGCCAGGCTTCGGTGCCCACCAGCACCTCCGCCTTATCCGCGCAGGCGCGAAGCGCGTCCATGGCGGAGAGGATTTCCCGGCGATAATACAGGGCGCGTTCCTGGGCGGCGCAGGTGCGGGGCACGCTGTCCAGCAGAAGATCCAGCTTCTGGGCCGTCTGGGCCATATCCGCCTCCAGGGAGGAAAGCTCCCCGGCAGTCTGCACCTCGTAAGCACAGCCGATATTCAGCTGGCGCTTTTTCAGGGCCACGTCGGTCAGATGGCCGGAGAAGGCGCTGACGGCGGGCAGAATGTCCCGGCGGATCATGTCCAGGGCGGTGAGGGCCTCGATGCGGATGGTTTTGGAATAGGTCTCCAGCATGATTTCCCGGCGGGAAACCAGCTCCTCCCGGCTGAAGATGCCATGGCGGGCAAAGAGCTCCACGTTCTTTTCGTCGGTCAGGTGAGAAATGGCCTCCGCCGCGGAGCCCAGGTTCAGAAGACCGCGTTTTTCGGCCTCTACGGCCCATTCGGGGGCGTAGTTGTTACCGTTGAAGAGCACCTGGCGATGCTCCCGCACGGTGTGGCGGATGAGCCTGCGGGCCATGGCCGCCGCATCGGAAGCTTTTTCCATTTCGTCGGCGAAATACTTCAGGGTATCGGCGGCGATGGTGTTGAGAATCACGTTGGGGTCCGCCACGGAGGAGGCAGAGCCGGGCATGCGGAATTCGAACTTATTGCCGGTGAAGGCAAAGGGGGAAGTGCGATTCCGGTCGGAGGTATCCTTGCGGAAACGGGGCAGGATGCCCAGGCCGGTTTCCATATACGGCTTGCCGGAATCGAAGCTCTCGTGATGCTCCGCCGCGTCCAGCACCGCGCACAGGTCCTCGCCGATGAACATGGAGAGGATGGCCGGCGGGGCCTCCGCGCCGCCCAGGCGGTTGTCGTTGCCGGCGGTGGCGGTGGAAATGCGCAGAAGATCCTGATTCAGATCCACGGCGCGAATCACCGCGCAGAGGAACAGCAGGAACCGGGTGTTGGAAGAGGGATCCGGGCCGGGATCCAGCAGGTTTTCGCCGGTATCGGTGCACAGCGACCAGTTATTGTGCTTACCGGAGCCGTTCACGCCCCGGAAGGGCTTTTCGTGCAGCAGGCAGACGAAGCCATGGCGTTCGGCCACCTTTTTCATCAGCTCCATGGTCAGCTGGTTGTGATCGCAGGCGATATTGACTTCGGTAAACACCGGGGCCAGTTCGTGCTGAGAAGGAGCGGCCTCGTTATGCTCGGTTTTGGCGTAAATGCCCAATTTCCAGAGCTCCTCGTCCAGATCGCGCATATACCGGGAAACCCGGGTGCGCAATGCGCCGGAATACTGATCCGAAAGCTCCTGTCCCCGAGGGGGACGCGCGCCAAAGAGGGTGCGGCCGGTGTACTTCAGGTCGGGCCGCTTTTCCCACAGGGCGCGGTCGATGAGGAAATATTCCTGTTCCGCGCCGGCGGTGGTGAAAACCCGGTGCACGTCCTTTTCCGGATTCAGCAGCTTCAGAACCCGCAGCGCCTGGGTATTCAGGGCCTCGTTGGAGCGCAGAAGAGGCGTTTTTTTGTCCAGCACCTGGCCGTTATAGGAGCAGAAAACCGTGGGGATGCACAGGGTGTCGTCTTTGATGAAGGCATAGGAGGTGGGATCCCAGGCGGTATAGCCCCGGGCTTCGAAGGTGACCCGCAGGCCGCCGGAGGGGAAAGAAGAGGCGTCCGGTTCGCCCTTGATCAGCTCCTTGCCGGAAAAATCTGCGATGGCGCCGCCGTTTCCGGAGGGCGAAAGAAAGGCTTCGTGCTTTTCGGCGGTGATGCCGGTCATGGGCTGGAACCAATGGGAATAATGGGTGGCGCCGCGTTCCATGGCCCAATCCTTCATGGCTGCGGCTACGGTGTCCGCAATGTTGCGATCCAGGGCGCTTCCCTGGCTTCTGGTGCGCTTCAGCGCCTTGTAGACCGTCTCCGGCAGGCGTTCCGCCATTGCCGCATCGCCGAAAACCATGCTGCCAAACAATTCTTCGATCCTGCTCATGCTGCTTCCCCCAGTGTATGAATATACCGTTTATGATAATGCAGATTTCGAGATATGTAAAGTAAATTCATATTGAAAAGAAGGAGTGGTTGCGTTATACTTGAACGGACGAGGGCTATGGAAGAATGCGCACGGTATCTCCCAGCCGCGCCCGGCGGAAGAGCATTGCCATGGCTTCGTTTTCCAGGGCGATGCAGCCGTGAGTCCAATCCCCCCGCCGGGCGGGAGGCGTGCCGTGAATCATGACAAACCCGCCCAGGGGCGTATCCCAGGCAGGACGGTTGGGCGAGGAGACGATGCGGCGATAGGCGGATTCGTCAATGAGCCCGGCCTGAAGGCCCCGCAGCGCGTCCCGGGGGTTGGGATAGGAAAGCCCCAGGGACCGAAAAAAACGGGAGGCGGGGTTGCGGGAGGAGATTACATAATTTCCCTCCGGCGTGCGCCCGTCGCCTTCCCGCAGTTTGGGACCGTCGTCTGCGCCGAAGCCCAGACGAACGGGAACCCGCAGAAAGATCACGCCCTGATCCCGGGCGGTGAGAAGCCGGCGGGATTTTTCAATCAAAATATCCATATTCGCATTATACTACATAGGAGGATGCCTTGTGAAGCTGAATTTGACCCAGGAGGAGAAAAAAGCGCTGCTGGCGTATCTGGAAGCCGGGGAAGATTGCGAAAAGCTTTCTGAAAAGGAATGGGTAATGGATCTGTATCAGGGGGAGAAGCCCATTTCGCTGGATCTGGTGTTCAACGGCAAAAGCGTATTTGCCGACGGCGCGGAATATTTGAAATACGACGAAGAAATGGACGGCTGGTACATTGCCGGCCCGGTGGAAACCGCCGAAGAGGTGCTGGATCTTTTGCGGCAGGCGGGGGCCCTGGGAAAATGAGCGGCGCCCGGGAACGGATGGAGCGGGTGAATCGCGCCAAACGCGCCATGGAAGCGGCGTTGGAATTCATGTGTCCGGGGCAGACCGGCCCGGAGGTGGCCGCCAGGCTGCTGCGGCGCTATGGCTCTCCCGGGGCGCTGATCGAGGCCGGAAAGCATCAGCTGATGCGTCAGGGGCTGAGCGAGAACAATGCCCTTTTGCTGAGCATGATTCCGGACATTGTGCGGCACATGGAACAGCAGCATTTTGGCCCGCATCCCCGGCTGGCCACCCTGAACGCGGCGGAGAAATACCTGCGGGTGTGTTACATCGGCATGAACGTGGAACGATTTTTCCTGCTGGCGCTGGATAAGTCGGGCAAATTGATCGAATGCGTGCACATGCAGACGGGCAACGAGGACAGTGCGCCCTTTTATTTGAAGAACATCCTGGCCGAAATCGTGCGCACGGACGCAAAGGCCATCGTCATCGCCCACAATCATCCCAACCTGACGCCCATGCCTTCCGTGGCGGACGTGGAATGCACCACGGCGCTGATTTCCGCCCTGAACAGCATCGGTGCGCCGCTGTTGGATCATGTGATTATGGTGGGCCGGCATACCCTGAGTCTGCGGGGCTTCGGGTATGTGCCCGAGGCACGGTGGCGGCAGCAGGCGCCGGAGAACGGACTGCTGCAGCACTGGCTGGCGGATTGGGACGAGGCGGGCTCGCTGCGGGAAATGGAAAAGCTGGCGAAAAAATGACGGACGGATTTCTGCTGGGAAGAGTGAGGATAAACCATGATTTATGGCATTGAAAACGGGCGGTTTCGCCTGTGCGTAAGGGAAACGGGCGCGGAGATGTGCAGCTTCTGCCAATTGGAAAAGGGCGAGGCCTATGAATACCTGTGGCAGGGCGGAGAAATCTGGCAGGGGCAATCGCCGCTGCTGTTTCCCATCGTAGGCCGTCTGCGGGAGGATACCTACGCCCTTTCGGGAAAGACCTATCGGCTGGAGAAGCACGGATTCGCCCGAAAGCTGCCCTTCTTTCCGGAAAAAATGGGACGGGAGGAAATGACGCTGATTCTGCGGGACAACGCCCTGACCCGGGAAAAGTATCCCTTTCCCTTTGAACTGCGGGCCCATTACGCCCTGCGGGAAGACGGGTTTTTGATGGAATTCCGGGTGAAGAACACCGGCGGGACCCGGATGTATTTCTCCATTGGGGCGCATCCGGCCTTCCGTTGCCAGATGGGCGACTGGGTGGTGATGGATCAGCCGGAAAACGCCGACGCCTTCCGGCTGGACAAAGACGCGCTGCGGGGACAGGAAACGGAAGCCGTCTTCCGGGATTCCCGGGAGATCGAGATCACGGAAGAAATATTCGAAAAAGACGCGCTGATTTTTGACGGCATTGCCTCCGGGGGCGCGACACTGATGCGCCGGAACGGCCGACATGTGCATGTGGATTTTGGAAAGGCGCCTTGTCTGGGGTTATGGGCAAAGCCGGGGGCGGCGTATGTGTGCATCGAGCCCTGGTACGGCATCGACGACCGGTGGAACGCCGGAAACGATTTTACAAAGAAGGAACGCATCCTTTCCCTGGAGCCGGGAGAAGAATTCCGCTTCCCGGTGACGGTAAGGGTGTGAAAATTGCGGCCCCAACATTCGCGTGGGGGAGCATACCTATTACGGTGACGCGGCGAACCCCACCGGCTTTGAACGGAATAATGCGCTGTTCAGTTATCCGGAATTCGGGGATCAATTAATCATCGGCAAATTCTGCGCCATTGCATCGGGCACGAAGTTCATCCTGGGCCCGGCCAATCACCGGCTGTGCAGCGTGGCCACCTATCCCTTTCAGGTGTTCGGCGGGGTGAGGAGTGGGCTTCCGCCGCCGCATCTTGCCCAATTGCCCTTCAGGGGCGACACGGTGGCGGGCAACGACGTGTGGATCGGCCGGGATTATCATGCCGGGGGTAAAATCGGCGACGGCGCGATTATTGCAGCTTATTCCGCGGTGGCAAAGGACGCGCCGCTCTACATTCTGAAATTATCGCCCCTGTTGTGCAATGGAGATTTGGAAAAGGGGAAGGGGGAACTGCGCCGGGTGATTGGCGGAGAAGGCCCCCTTGCCGGGGAGGAGCGGCCCATGAAAAAGTGGTACGACGAGGAATATCGGTTTGAAATTCAGGTGGTGGGGTATTTGCGGGGCGAGAAGCCCCAGGGATACTGCCGCAACGGCGAGGAAATCGGCGATATCTACACCTGCACCTACGGCTGTCCCGTCAATCGGGAGGGGCAGGGGATTTGCTCCAAAACCATGCTGCTGCTGTTTCCTCTGATGGAGGCGGTGCGCAGCGGCGGCGATTTGAGAAACGTGGGCGGAGAGGACAAGTACGCCAAAACCGTGGTCTGTCCCGACGGCTGCGTGATTTTCCGCCTGAGCGCAACGCCCACGGGCAACGAAAATTTCTTCCGGGGAGAGTTCGTTCAGCAATGAAAACGAAACCGCCTGTGACCGAAAACGGCCGCAGGCGGTTTTTGTACATCCGGGGGATTATTTCCGCAGCAGACGCACCGGGTCCACCAGACCCGTGGGATCCTGGGGGAAATAGGGATCGAAGGAATTGTGAGAATGCGCCTTCACCAGGGTGTTGGTCACCTCGATGCGCAGGCGGTTTTCTCCGGCCCGCAGAAGGGCGGCGGGCAGCTCCACCCGATAGGGCGGGCAGATTTTCTCGGCCGCCAGCGTGCCGTTGACCCACACGGCTACGGCTTCGTAGGCGTCGCCCAGATCCAGCGTCAGATCCTCGGGCTTTTCCAGGGAGAAGGCGCGTTCATAGCGCAGGGTGCCGGAGAATTCCGGAAGGAAGCCGGGCCGGGAAAGATCGCCGGTTTCGTGGAAGGGGGTTTCCCGGAAGGAGGGGTATTCGCTGGCAGTGGCGGTGGAAATGGTCCAGCCCTCCCGGAACACGGCCACAGGGGTGGCGGCGGCTTCATAGGAAAGGGCGGGGAGGTTTTCGGTATCGCAGCCGAAGACCACCAGCCGGCTTTCCCAGGGCTCCAGCTGCAGGCGAAGCAGGGTGCGGTCGCCGGAGAGATCCTGCCGGGGCAGCGCTCTGGTATCCGTCATGGGGTCGTAAACCAGGGCGGTGCGATTTTCCCGGAAGGCGATGTGGGTATCTACGGCGCTGCGGGTGGACTGGTTCACGAAAAGGTACAGATCCGCGCCGTTTTTCTGATAATGGGCGTACAGAAGATCCGGGCTGGAGGGGGCGCACACCACGTCCGCACAGGCCGCCAGCGCCTGGGGCAGGTCCTGCGTGGGCACTGCCTCCGCGCCGGGGAGGGAGACGGGGCCGCCGAAATAGGCCCGCTGGGGCAGCGCCCGGGTGAAGCAGACCTTCAGCCCCGCCTGCAGGAAGGCGCGCAATTTTTCTACAAAGGCCCCGGGCAGCAGCTGCGCGTAGGGCACCACCAGAGCGCGGAAGATCTCCGTGCCGGCGTGGAGCAGGCCGTTTTCCACATAGGTTTCCGGGGAAAGCAGGGTATCGATGCTCACCACGTCGCTGTCAATCTGATGCTGAGCCAGCGCCTTCACGGCCTTTTCGAAGGGCTCGCATTCGCCGCCCCATTCCGCTTCCGCATGGTAAACCACCGCCACGGGGGCCACATGAGCCGCTTCGGTCAGGGGCTCCAACAGCCGGTTGGCGTAATTGGACCAGACGTGGAACAGCCGGAACTGGGGGTTTTCGCCCCGGGCGTAGAAATGGGGCGGGCAGTCGGGATCCGGGAAGGGGGCGGGGGAGAAGGCATGGGGGGTGATGATATTAACCCCCTGCACCGCCAGATGGTCGGTGATCCACTTCATCAGCCGCAGACCCTCGAACCAGCCGTATGCGCCAAAGGCCTCGCACAGCACCCGGCCGTGCTTCTTGGGGTCGGCGTGGGCGGCGGAGGCGGCCATTTTGGCCAGGCCCCAGTGGGAGAAATCGCAATCGAATTCGTTGAAGGCGGTGGAGTAGCAGCCGCTGGTCTGTTCCGGCATCAGGTTATCCACCACGTCGATGTCGCCGGCGTCCAGGCCCTCCATGGCCCGGAAGAAGTGGCCCGCGCCGTAGCCCAGGCGGCTGTGGGCGCCGTTTTCTTCCACCAGATGGCCCACCAGCAGCACGTTATGCCCACGGCACCAGTCGCCCAGCTGGCCGGTGAAGTTTTGGGCAAACAGACGGGAAACCACGTCCATATAGGCGTAGCGCACGTCGCGGCATTTGCCCTGGGCATCGTCGTACCACAGAAGGGGAATCAGCCGGTCAAAATTCCCCAGGGGCGTGTCGTTCAGAAGGGAGGTTACTTCCTCGGCCCAGGGCAGGGGCATGCGGCTTTTGCCGATGACCCGGTCGTAGCCGGTGATGTTGCCAAAGCGGGGCTCGTCGGTGAAGAAGCCCGCGATGCGGCTGCCAAACAGGGGCGCATAGTGGGCGTAATGCCGCTCATGCACCAGTTCGATATATTTGCTTACGCCCTCCCGGCTCAGGGGATTGACGTAATTTTGGGTGTGGGCCTCCTGTCCGTAGGGAGAAATTTTAATGACGAAGACGCGCCATTCCCCCTCCGGCACGGGCCAGTACAGCCGGCCGCCGGAAACCAGGTGCGTCAGGTCCACCAGAGAATCGCTGTCCAGGGTTTCCTCCCGATCCGTGCGCCGGGCGGCCACCACCCGATAGAGGCTTTCCCCCTCCCGGAGCCAGTCGTTAATGAGAAAATGGGCGTGGGGCAGGGGGCCGGAAGCGTCCATGTGGTTTTCCACCCAGTAACGCTTGGTATGCTGGGGATATTTTTTCGCCAGTTCCCCGTTGGCCACGCCGCTGGGATAATCGCCGTCGTCAAACAGCCACACGATCATGTTCAGTTTTTCCGCCTGCTCCAGAATGAAATCCAGATCCTGCCACCAGCGGGGGCCCAGATAATCCGGATGGGGACGGGGCTCCACCACAAAATCGTTGATGCCCACTTCCTTCATGCGGCGCATTTCCTCTTCGATGGCCGCATGGCAGTCTCCCCGGTGCCAGAAAAGGGGATTGAGCACATGGATATTTTCAGGATTGGTTTGAAAAAGCATGAGAACAGTTCCTCCTCGAAGGATATTCTAAGGGGTATTATAAAGCGCCCGACTGCGGGAAACAAGGGCGGTTTGTGCTATATTATAGTACGAAATTGCACATCAAAAACGCGCCCGGCTTCGCAAAGGAAGCAGGACGCGAAAAATCAGGATTTGCGAACGTTGACCCGCACCAGCGGCTGAATTTGCCGAATCCAATCCTGAACAGCAGCCTCCGAGGGGAAGCTGATCCCCTCCAGCAGGGATTCCCGGCCCAGACGGCGGGCCTTGGAAACGCCCAGCGGGTGGTAGGGCTCCAGGTGGATTTCTTGAAGATGCATCAGAGAATTGGCAATTTTTGCGACGCCCTGAAAATGGGCGGGGGTATCGTTGACGCCGGGAATGACAGGGCAGCGCAGCACGGTTTTTGCGCCCATTTTGTCCAGCGCCCGCAGGTTTTCAAGAATCCGGTCATTGGAAACCCCCGTCCATTGCCAGTGCAGCGCCGGGTCCGTGAGTTTTATGTCATAAAGGAAAAGGTCCACCCACCGGGCGGCCTGTTCCAGCACGGAAAGGGGCGCAAAGCCGCAGGTTTCCACGCAGGTGTGCACCTGAGCTTCCCGGGCCAGGCGCAGCAGCTTCAGGGCGAAGGCCTCCTGAAAGAAGGGCTCGCCGCCGGAAAGGGTCATGCCGCCGCCGGAGGCCTGATAAAAGGGCCGATCCCGCAGCACTTCCGCCATTACGTCCTCCGCCCGCCGGGTTTCGCCCGCCACCGCCAGGGCCGGGCAATGGGTTTCCGCGCAGGCCATGCACCGGACGCAGGACTCCCGCCGCAATTGATGCCGTCCGTTTTCCATCAGATGCGCCTTTTGCGGGCAGAGGGACACGCACCGGCCGCAGGAGACGCACTTATCCGCGTCGTAAAACAATTCCGGCCGGGGAGACTTGGATTCCGGATTATGACACCAGGCGCAGGACAGGGGACAGCCCTTCAGAAAGACGGTGGTGCGGATGCCGGGGCCGTCGTTGACGCAGAAGCGCTGGATGTTGAACACCGTTCCGGTCAAAGCTTTCGGCCTCCTTTACAGCCCATGGGCGGTGCGCAGGAGGATCTCTTCCTGCATTTCCGGGGTCAGGCGCACGAAATAATCGCTGTAGCCGCCGATGCGCACCACCAGGTCGCCATAAGCCTCCGGGTTTTTCCGGGCCTTTTGCAGGGTTTCCTGGTCCACCACGTTGATCTGGAATTCGAAGCCGCCCCGGGCCAGATAGGTTTTGGCCAGGGCCATCAGCACCGACGCAGAATCCGGGCCCAGGGACGAGCGGGAGAACTTCATGTTCACCGCCACGCCGCCGATGAGCTGCTGATGCTGCCATTTGGTGGAGGAGAGAATGGACGCGGTGGGGCCGCTTTTCTCCCGGCCCTGGCAGGGACCGGAGCCGTCCCCCAGAGGGAAGCCCGCCTTGCGGCCGTCGGGGGTCGCGCCGGTTTCCACGCCGAAGCGCTCGTGCATGATCCAGCAGAAGACGCTGGGAATCAATTTGGCGTTGGGCAGCACGGGAGTATACTTTTTGCATTCGGCGATGATATGCTCGGTAAACAGGCCGAAATACTGGTCGATATCGTCATTGTCGTTGCCGTATTTGGGCAGAGCGTTCAAAAGCTCCAGCCGCAGCGGCTCATAGCCTTCGAAATTTGCGTCCAGGGCCTGCTTCAATTTGGGAAGGGTCAGTTTCTTCTGGCGGAAAACCATTTCGTTGACGGCGTAAACTGAATCCACCAGGTTGGCCATGCCCACAAAAGAAGGCATAATCCAATTGTACTTTGCACCGCCTTTTTCGATATCCACGCCTGTTTCCAGGCAATCGTGAACGAAGCAGGAGAGCAGGGGGTTCATGGAATGGGCGGCCCGGTGGCGGCGATAGGCATTCTCTTCCTCGAAATGGATACGGATTTTATCGTCGATTTCCACAAAGAGCGCGTCCATGAATTCCCGGAAGCTGGCGCAGGGGCGTTCCAGACAGTCCAGCAGAACCTGGGCCATGTTGGTGTACGGGCTGGCGACCCACACGTTGGAAGTGCCCACGGGGGTGATTTCCACACAGGTGCTGTGGATATAATCGTGGGGATTTTCCACGCCGTAGGAGGCAAGGCCCGCTGCAATCACGTCGTCGTTGAAGATGGCGGGGTGGGAGCGGCCATGCAGCAGGATATTGCAGGCCTTTTCCAGAATGGAATCCGGCATTTCCGGGGTGTAGCAAAGGCCCACGGCGGGGTAAACCAGGCGAATGTCGTCGATGACCTGCATGCACATTTCCGTCAGCTCTCCGGCCACCACCCGGCCCTGAGCGTCCCGGCCACCCACCATATATCCGCTGGACAGGCCACTGCACACCCGCATGTTGATCTGAATGCCCAGAAGATCCAGCAGCAGCTGGGCGAATTCCCGGGTGATCTTTCCGGATTCCAGATCCCGGCGATAGAAGGGCTCCAGATACCGATCCGGGTGGCCCAATTGGAACTGCTGCCAGCTGAAAAACCGCAGGGGGTTCATGGAAAGGCAATAGGTGACGAAATGTACGCTCTGCACGGCTTCGTAGAAGCTGGCGGCGGGCTGGGCGGGTACCTTTTCGCAGATTTCGGCGATGCGTTCCAGCTCCGACCGGCGCTGAGGGTCGGCTTCCTGCGCGGCCAGATTGCGGGCGTGACGGCTATAGGCCCGGGCGTGTTCCACAACGCCCAGCAGGCATTCCCGGCAGCAGGCGTAAAAGGCGCGGCGTTCCTCCGAACAGGCGGCCATGTACCCGTCGATTTTCCGGAGAATCCCCTCCACGCCCTCCCGCAGGAGCAGTTCGTAATCAATGGCCATGTGGGAATCCTGTCCCAGGCCTGCGAAGCGGGAGGTTTTGTCGGCGATGGATTTGTAGGTGGATTCCCATTCGGCGGCTTCGCTTTCCGTCAGGTGGCAGCCGAATTCGCCCACAATGAGCTCGCCGGGGGTGATTTCCGGCGTAAGGCCGGCCAGCGCGGCCCGGAAGGCTTCACCATAGGCGGCGTAATCGCCGGTATTTCCGGAAAAACGCCGATAGAAGCGATAATAGAATTCATCCTGACAGAGGCTGCGATTCAGGGCGACGGTTCGCAGGGATTCGATGCGCTGATTCATGGAAAGAAACGCTCCTTTCTGCCGGGCGGCAGCGGATTTTTTCTAAAGAGATTATGGTAAGTATAGGGTTAGATAGAGAAAATGTCAACAAAAAAGCGGGGACAAAAGGAATTTGACCCCAGAAAAGCGAAAAAAGAGACAGAGACGGAAAAACGGCGGAGGAGAGGAATTTTGAGAAACGACCGACTGGCTTACGAGATTCTCAGCGTGGTGGCGGAAATTCCTGCGGGAAAGGTGGCAACCTACGGCCAGATCGCCCGGCTGATCGGCCGGGAGAAGAATTCCCGGCTGGTGGCGAAGGTGCTTTCTCAAGCGGAATTGTACGGGGAATATCCCTGTCACCGGGTGGTGAACCACGCCGGCCGGCTGGCCCCGGGATGGTGGGAACAGGGGCGGCTTTTGCAGGAAGAGGGCGTGGGCCTGAAGGACGCCATGCACGTGGATATGAAAAAATACGCATGGGATTGCGAATAGGAGGAAGCCATGAAAGACCCGAAGCTATATTTGTGCATCGACAACTGCTTTGCCTACAAGCGCTGGGTAAAGCCCATGGACTGGATGCTGCTGGTAAAGGAGATGGGGGCGCAATATGTGGAACAGAGCGCGGATACGGAATGCGACCCCCTCTATCACGGGGCGGAATACATGCGGGGATGGATTCGGGAAACCCGCGAGGCTTCGGAAAAGACGGGAGTGCATGTGAAAAACGTCTATTCCGGCCACGGCACCTATTGCACCTGCGGCCTGACCCACTGGGATCCGGCGGTGCGGCGGCGGTTCCGGGAACAGTGGATGAAGCCTCAGGCGGACACCGCCCGGGCGCTGGGGGCGGGGTTTGGATTCTACGCCCACGGTTTTGAAAACAGCCTTTTGCAGGACGCGGCGGGATATGAAGCGCGGCTGGAGGGACTGTACGACGATCTGGCGGAGCTGGCCCGGTACGCCGGGGAGATTGGGCTTTCTTATATTGGACTGGAACAGATGTACACCCCCCACATGCCGCCCTGGACCATCGACGGGGCGGAAGAGCTGGTGCGGCAGGTATATGCCCGCTGCGGCGCGGCCATGTATCTCACGGTAGATCTGGGACACATGAACGGGCAGCAGTTCTTCCCCTGGCCCCGGGAGGAGCAGATTCTGGAAGCCATTTCCCGGGCCCGGGCGGGGGAGAAGCTCAAACGGCTGTGGTTTGGCACGGAGAAGGCCCACGGATTTTTCCGGGAAGCGGTGGCGGGAAAGCTTTCGCCGGAACAGGCGGCCGCGCAGATTCTGGCGGATGCGGCGGAGCATCCCCGGCTGTTTTCCCGGCCGGAGGACGGAAGCATTGCCGCATGGGTGGAGCGTCTGGGGTGCTATTCGCCCATCATTCATCTGCAGCAGTCCGACGGGGTTTCCTCGCCCCACTGGCCCTTCAGCCCGGAATACAATCGCCGGGGCGTGGTTTCCGGCGAGGCGTTTATGGAAAGCCTGGGCAGGGCCTTTGCCCGGGAGGACGCGCCGGGCATGCCGCCTCAGGTGGACGAGGTGGCCCTGACGCTGGAGCCTTTTTTGGGCACCATGGCCAACGTATACGATGCGGTGGAGGAAATCGCCCAGTCCGTGGCCTACTGGCGCAGGTTTGTGCCCCGGGACGGCATGCGCCTTTCCGAAGCGCTGGCGCTGATGCGGGCATAAATTGCGCATTGGCCCGCATTTGGGGGGAAGAACGACCTCATCCGCCGCCAGAGGGCGGCACCTTCCCCAGCGGGGAAGGCAGGGGAGAGAGCCGCGGACAGACGACAGGGTTCATAAAAAAGACTCCCGTCGGGGCGTGCCCGGCGGGAGCGTTTTTGAAGAAGGGGGTCAGTTCACGGCGACGGTGGCGGTTTCGGTGACCAGAGAAGGAATGTCGTTCCAGATTTTCTTGAGCCGGTCGTAATCCTCGTCGCTCATGCCGGAGGGCTTTTCCTCCAGCCATTCGCCGCAGGCCAGCACCCGGATGGCGTCCTTTTCGCCGTCCTGATAGCGCCAGACGTAGGTGGGAATGCTGGTGGGATTTTCCACGGCGAAGGTGCCGTCGTCCTGTTCGGTGATGGTGATTTCGAAGATGGTGCCGTAATCCAGACCCTGTTTGATGGAATCGGACAGGAAGGTGCCCAGGGAGATGGCGCACAGGGTGCGCTGCTGATTTTCACCCTTGCCCACTTCCAGCCAGGTGACCGCCTGAGTGTTGCGGGGGCCGTAGCCTACGATCACGTCCACGCCGGATTCCACCAGCAGCTGGGCTACCTTTTTCTGGGTGCTGGTGATCTTCCGGGAACCGTCGTCGCCCCAGCTGACGATGGCGATGATTACGTCCGCGCCGGCGGCCTTGGCCTTGTCCACGTCGTCTTTGCTGTTGGCGTATTTGGCCAGATTCACGCCGTATTCCACGGCGGCCTTGTCGGTGGCCTTTTCCTTGGAATTGAGGGTGGTGGTATAGTTCAGGAAGCAGACGTTGATGCCGTTAATCTCTACGATCTTGGGGGTATCGTGCTCTTCCTGAGAGGCGGCGGCGCCTACGTAATCCAGTCCAGCGGCCTGGCAGTTGGCAATGCCGTTTTCAAGGCCGTTGAACATGGCGTCCAGCGCGTGATCGTTGGCCATGGCCAGCATGTCCACGCCGATTTCGGAAAGGCTGGTCAGGATGCTTTCGGGAGTATTGTAATCGCTCTTGCCCTTGTAGCCGTTGCCAATGCCGCCCACCGCGCCTTCGATATCCGCCACGGTATAATCGGCCTTGCCCACCGCGCCGGAGATCATGCTGAACATATCGGTGAAGTCATAGGAACCGTCGGCCTGCAGCGCCGCGGCGAGCACGTCGTCATCCGCGCTGATTTCGCCCAGGAAGCGGATGGTCGCGGTGGCCGGGCCGGGCACGGGCGTGGGTTCCGGCGTGGGCGTGGGTTCGGGTTCCGGGGTTTCTTCGATGGGTTCGGGGGTGGGGCTGTTGGTGGCCAGCTCCATGGGCGGCGCGCTTACCGGCGCGGAAGAGGGATCCGCCGCAATATTGGGAACGGACTGGGTGTCAGGCGTGAAAACGCCGGAGAAATAAAGGATGACTCCGCAGATTACGAGAACCACAACGACCATCAGGGCGACGCCCAGGGGGGTGATGCGGTAATTGCCGACGCGGATTCCAGGCTTTTGCTGGCTCATGAAGGTGCACCTCCGTCAAGGGTAGGATAATATAAAACAGGGAAACTCCGCGGCCGCGGGGAACGGCCGATGATTTCGCGTATTATTATAGCACAGAACGCCGGTCAGAACAATGCAGAAATAATATATTTTTTCAAACAAATGAAACATATTTAATAATTGAGTAGCATATGAACGGCGAAATGTGATATAATAATGACAGAAAGCCCGGAATTGTCCAGATAGGGACACATAAAATCCCCCTGGGGCGATTGACGAGCGGGGAAATATGATGTAAACTTAATATGTCCATATTGGATGTATTTTTGGCACAAGCGCGTGTTTTCCGAAAAGGGGGAACAAAAATGGCAACGCATAAAATAGGAAATTTTAAATTCAGACTCTCCAAAGAGGGCTTTGCCTTCCGCATGGGCGAGGGCCAGGTGCACCGGCTGCCCTTTGGCCGGGGCGGAAAGGATCAGCAGCCCGAGGAGAACGGCTATTATCCCGAGGACGATTCCGACTACGCCTACGACGACCAGAACGGTTATCAGGGCCAGGACGGATACGACGACGGCGGCTATTACGACGACCGGGAAGCCTATCCTCCGGAAGAAAACGGCGTGCCCGAGGATTATTATGACGGCCAGGAGGGGGACTATTATCCGCCGGAGGGCCAGGGCTTCGTGGGAAAGGCCATGGAGTTTATCGAAAGCCATCCCTGGGTGGTGCTGGTGCTGCTGGTGGTCTTCCCGCCCCTGGGCATCTATCTGCTCTGGCGGATGGGCATGTACAATTCCACCACGCGGCTGATCATCAGCGCGGTTTCGGCGCTGTGGCTGGTGCTGTTGCTGGTGCTGATTTTCAGCAACGCCTTCAAGGGCACCAACGACGTGAATAACAACACCCCGGGCCTGGTTCTGACCACGCCCAATTTCACCTCCGCGCCCACGGCGGAGCCCAGCGTGGAGCCCACCGACGCGGCGGCTACGGTCAGCGTGAACGATCCCCTGGGCGGGGAAACCTCGCCTTCGCCCACGCCGGTGACGGGCATTGGCGGCACGGACACGACGGGCGAAGCCACGGGGGATTACGTATACAGCCCCCAGACGGGTCTTTACTACCACAAGGACCCCAACTGCTCCAAGATCGACGCCAACGTCAGCGTTTCTCTGGTGACCATTCAGGCGGCGCAGAACCGCAACCAGTCTCCCTGCCCCCTGTGCTGCGGCGGCACGGTTTACTACGCCACCAAGGATGGCTCCCATTACCACACCAACAGCACCTGCAGCGGCATGAAGAACGCCGTGGAATATTCCAAGGAAGCGGCCGAGGCCGAGGGAAAGACCGCCTGCCCCATCTGTGCCGGCGGCAAGCAGACGGATACCACCGATACTTCCACCGAATCCAAGGCTAAGCAGTACGCCATGTCCATTAAAAACGACAAAAGCGGCATCAAGGTTTACATGACCTCCGGCGGCAAGGCCTATCATCTGGACAAGAACTGCCAGGGCATGAGCGGCGCTTCCGAAGTGACGCTGCTCAAGGCGCTGCAAAGCGGCAAGCCCGCCTGCAGCGTGTGCGTACCGGCGTTGAACAACAAGGTGTATTGCACCTCCAGCGGCAAGTATTACCATTCCAGGAGTGCCTGCGGCACCATGAAAAAGGGCACGCAGGTTTCCCTGGCCTGGGCGCTGGTGCTGGGCAAGAAGAAATGCCCGGACTGCATCACCGACGATATTTACAAGACCACCCCGGCGCCCACCGATTCTGGAAATAACGGCGGCAAGGGCGGAACCAGCGGCGACGTGTACGTCTACGCCACGGAAAACGACTCCTACTATCACACCAACGCCACCT
>CACXHB010000018.1 GCA_902767315.1 uncultured Eubacteriales bacterium | reverse complement strand
ATCCAGTCCGTGGATTCCCTGCGCATCGATACCGACCTGAAGCAGGCCCTGGCCAAAATGCAGCGCATTGAGGAAATTCGCAAAAAACTGCCGGGGCTGGACTGCGGCTCCTGCGGCTCCCCCACCTGCCAGGCCCTGGCGGAGGACATCGTGGGGGGATTCGCCCGGGAGATGGACTGTCTGTTCCTTTTGAAAGAACAAGTGCGGCTGATGGCCAAACAGATGGTGGACATCAGCGAAATGACACGGGAGAAATAGGAGAAGGATACCATGGACGATCAGGCAATTCTGCAATATGCCGCCGCGCACTGGCGTGAGATGCGCGTGGTGGGCCGCGGCACCCATACCTCCGGCATTCTGGAAACCCCGGAAGGCCCCGTTTTCGTGAAGCGTCAGGCCCTGGAAGACAACGCCCTGTCCCCCTTCTGGGCCCGGATGAAGCGGCTGTTCGGCTGGAGCTTCTCCGGCCAGCGGCGATGTCTGGAACAGACCGTTCGGGCCATGGCCACCCCTTACATCCCCGCCGCCCGGGATATCGGCAGCGTGGAGGAGGAAAAGCTCTGCGTTTTTCAGGTGATGCCCGGCAATCCCTGGGAGCCGGACCGGTTCCCGGACAGCGCCGCCATCGCCCGCCAGCTGGGCCTGTTCACCGGCAGCCGGCATATTCGGGTGTACGATCATTGCGGCCTGGTGGGGGGCAAGGAGATTACCGATTTCCCCGCCCGCCTGCGCAAATATGTGGCCGATCTCCACGCCCAGGGGCGCAAGCTGCCCCCGGAGGTGCGCCGATGTCTGGTGGACGGCCTCCGCAGCCGGGAATATGTGCCCATCATGACGGATTTTTCCGCCAATCAGTTCCTCTTCGATGGGGATAAGGTCACCGCCTGCGTGGATCTGGACGCCTGCGTGCTGGGCCCCCGCAGCTGGGAACTGGCGCTGATTGAGGATACCGTGCCGGATATGGCCGCCTTCCGTCAGGGGTATGAGGAATATCTGCCTTATCCGGATAATCCCGATGAAATCGCCCTGTTCCGGTTCCTTATGGCAGAATAAACGCGATTGGAGTGAAGACATATGAAGGTACGCGAACTGGCCCGGCTGCTGAACGCCCGGGCGCTCACCGGTGAAGCCGGCATGGATAACGAAATTCAGTCGGGCTATTGCTGCGATCTGCTCAGCTGGGTTATGGCCCACGGCGGCGAGGGCATGGCCTGGGTCACCGTGCAGACCCATATGAACGTCATCGCCGTGGCCGCCCTCCACGACATGAGCTGCGTGGTGATTCCCGAAGGCGCGGCCATGGAGGAAGAGGTGTGCCAGAAGGCCGCCGAGGAAGGCGTCGCCGTGCTTTCCAGCGATAAAAACGCTTTCGAAATCAGCGGAATCCTGTATAAAGGCGGCGTCCCTGCCGGGAGGCAATAAAAAACATGAAATGCGCCGTAGATCTGCACATCCATTCGTGCCTGTCCCCCTGCGGCGACGAGGGGATGACCCCCAATAATATCTGCAACATGGCCCGGCTGAAGGAACTGGACCTGATCGCCGTAGCGGATCATAACACCGCCCGACACCTGCCCGCCATCCAGCGGGTGGCCCGCGGCCTGGGTCTGGGCCTTCTGCCGGCCATGGAGCTCACCACCCGGGAGGAAGTGCACCTGCTTTCCTATTTTCCCACGGTGGACATGGCCCTGGAATTTTCGGAGGAAATCTATCCCCACCTGCCTCCGGTGCCCAACCGGCCGGAGCTTTTCGGGGAACAGCTGGAATTGGACGATCAGGACGAAATCGTCCGCCGGGAGGAAAAGCTGCTGCTTTCCGCCCTGGATCTCTCCGTCGATCAGCTCACCCGGCGCATTCTGGAAAAAGGCGGCCTGGCGGTGCCCGCCCATATCAATCGGGGATCCAACGGCATCCTGCAGGCCTTGGGCTTTCTGCCCCCGGACGCGCCCTTTTCCGCCCTGGAGGTCACGGTGGGCCTGCCCCTTCCCCATAAGGGCATTCCCGATCATCTTTTCCAGTTTCATTCCTCCGACGCGCATTATTTGGAAAATATCCTGGAACCGGTGGAATTTCTGGAATTGCCCTCTCCGGACGCGGCGGGCTTTTTCGACAGATTCGGACAAAAATCGGTTTGATGCCTCGAATTCCGACAGATTTACTATGTAATATTTGGCATGACTCTATATCGATAAAGGAATAATTATTCTACCCTTAACATAACAAATCCGGCAACATGTTATAATATTGGATGACATATTGTCCCCAATTGATTTATGCAAATCAGATGGTATATTTCCAAGGGAGGTAAGACTTATGCTGGTCAACAGTCAGGAGAAGTATGCGGAGCTTGACAAGGTCATCGCCGCAAACAAAGGCCAGGGCGGCGCGGTAATGCGCACGCTGCAGGCCGCTCAGGATATTTTCGGTCACGTGCCGATGGATGTCCAGATCAAGATCGCCGAAGGCCTGGATTCCACCTTGGCCGAGGTGTACGGCGTTGCCACGTTCTATTCCCAGTTCGCGCTGGAGCCCGCCGGCGAATATCGCATCGGCGTTTGCCTGGGCACCGCGTGCTATGTAAAGGGTTCGAAGGACGTGCTGGAGAAGGTTTGCCAGGTGCTGGATACCCAGGTGGGCAAAACCAGCAAGGACGGCCTGTTCACCATTAAGGACACCCGCTGTCTTGGCGCCTGCGGCCTTGCCCCCGTTATGATGATTAACGACGATGTCTACGGCCGCCTGGTGCCCGACGACATCCCCGGTATTCTGGATAAATACCGCCACTGATCCCGTATGAACGAATTGTCGCTGTATATTCTGGATCTGGTGCAGAATTCCATTTCCGCCGGAGCGAAACTGGTGGAGATTCGAATCGTCGTCTCCCGCGGGGAGGACCGGATCACCGTTCTGATTCAGGACGACGGCTGTGGCATGACCCCGGAATTTCTGAAAAGGGCGGTCAGCCCCTTCACCACCACCCGCACCACCCGCAAGGTGGGCCTGGGCATTCCCATGATCAAGGAATTGTGCGAATTGTGCCAGGGGTCCTTCGAAATCGAAAGCCAGGTGGGCGTGGGCACGGCGCTGCATCTGTCCTTCCGGCTGAGCAATATCGATCTGCCCCCCATGGGCAATCTGGTCGAAACCATGCTGACGCTGGTGAACGGCGCGCCGGAAAAGCCGGAATTTCTGCTGGAATACGCCGTGGACGGCGATTCGTTCGAATTTGACACCAGACAGATCCGTCAGGCCCTGGGCGGGGTTCCCCTGGATACCCCGGAGGTGCTTATCTGGATGCGGGATTATCTGCAAGAGGGAATTGAAGCGGCAGGAAAACTGCCCTGAACCAATATCCGCGGAGGTGTAATAAAATGAAGTCCATTGCTGATCTGGAAAAGATTCGTCAGAAGACGCTCAGCGCAGTGAACCTGCGCCGCGAAAGCGAAGGCACGCGCATCGTAGTGGGCATGGCCACCTGCGGCATCGCCGCCGGCGCCCGCCCCGTCATGAATGCTTTCATCGATGAAATCGGCAAGCGCAATATGCTTAACGTGGTGGTTGCGCAGACCGGCTGCATCGGCATGTGCCGTTATGAGCCCATCGTGGAAGTCACCCTGCCCGGCCAGGAAAAGGTGACCTATGTTCACGTGAAGCCCGAGATGGTTGCCCGCATCGTTTCCGAACATGTGGTCAACGGCAATCCCGTTGTGGAATACACCATCGGCGCCGCCGAGAAATAATCGTTCACGTTAATAGGAGGGAAACATAATGGACCTTTTCCGTTCTACGATCCTGGTCTGCGGCGGTACCGGCTGTACTTCTTCCGGTTCTCCGAAGCTGTACGAGCGCTTCGCCCAGCTGCTGGCCGAAAAGGGCCTGGATAAGGAAGTCAAGCTGGTAAAGACCGGCTGCTTCGGCCTGTGCGCCGCCGGCCCCGTTGTTATCGTATATCCTGAAGGCGCTTTCTATAGCGGCATTAAGGTGGAAGACGTCGACGAAATCGTCGAAGAGCACCTGGTAAAGGGCCGCATCGTGACCAAGCTTCTGTATAAGGGCTCCACCCACGAAGGCACCACCGAAATCAAGCCCCTGGACGAAATCGGCTTCTACGAGAAGCAGAAGCGCGTCGCCCTGCGGAACTGCGGCGTTATCGACCCCGAAAATATCGACGAGTACATCGCCTTTGACGGCTATAAGGCCCTGGCCAAGGTGCTCACCGAAATGACCCGGGAAGAAGTGGTGGACTGCATCTCCAAGTCCGGCCTGCGCGGCCGCGGCGGCGCCGGTTTCCCCACCGGCACCAAGTGGAAGTTCGCCATGGGCTCCACCGGCAAAAAGTACGTCTGCTGTAACGCGGACGAGGGCGACCCCGGCGCTTTCATGGACCGTTCCGTGCTGGAAGGCGATCCCCACGCCGTGCTGGAAGCCATGGCCATCGCCGGCTATGCCATCGGTTCCGATCAGGGCTATATCTACGTCCGCGCCGAGTACCCCATCGCCGTCAAGCGCCTGGAAATCGCCATTTCTCAGGCCCGGGAATACGGCCTTTTGGGCAAGAACATCTTCGGCACCGACTTCTCCTTCGATATTGATATCCGCCTGGGCGCCGGCGCCTTCGTCTGCGGCGAAGAAACTGCGCTGATGCACTCCATCGAAGGCGGCCGCGGCGAGCCTCGCGTGCGTCCTCCCTTCCCGGCGGTAAAGGGCCTGTTCGGCAAGCCCACCATCCTCAATAACGTGGAAACCTACGCCAATATCTGCCAGATCATCCTCAAGGGCGCGGACTGGTTCGCCTCCATGGGCACCGAGCGTTCCAAGGGCACCAAGGTCTTCGCCCTGGGCGGAAAGATCGTCAATTCCGGTCTGGTGGAAGTTCCCATGGGCACCACCCTGCGGGAAATCATTTACGATATCGGCGGCGGCTGCCCCAACGGCAAGAAGTTCAAGGCCGTGCAGACCGGCGGCCCCTCCGGCGGCTGCCTGCCCGCCAGCATGCTGGATACCCCCATCGACTATGATAACCTCATCGCGGCCGGCTCCATGATGGGCTCCGGCGGCATGATCGTCATGGACGAGGATAACTGCATGGTGGATATCGCCCGCTTCTTCCTGGACTTCACCGTGTCCGAAAGCTGCGGCAAGTGCACCCCCTGCCGTATCGGCACCCGGCGTATGCTGGAGATCCTGAACCGCATCTGCGAAGGCAACGGCGAAGACGGCGATATCGAGCGCCTGGAAAATCTGGCCGCCAATATCTCCAAGTCCGCCCTGTGCGCCCTGGGTCAGACCGCGCCCAACCCCGTTCTGTCCACTTTGAAGCATTTCCGCCACGAGTATGAGGCGCATATTTACGAGAAGCGCTGTCCCGCCGGCGTGTGCCACAAGCTGCTGAACTTTGAGATCGATCCCGCCAAGTGCAAGGGCTGCACCCTCTGCGCCCGCAACTGCCCCGTGGGCGCCATCTCCGGTAAGGTGAGAGAGGCCCATGTCATCGACGCCAAGAAGTGCATTAAGTGCGGCGCCTGCATGGAGAAGTGCAAGTTCGGCGCGATCTCCAAGAAGTAAGCGAAGGAGGAAGAAAACACCATGAGTGATGTAACGCTGAAAATTGATGGCGTTTCCGTAACCGTCCCGGCCGGCACCACGGTGCTGGAAGCGGCGAAAATTGCCGGCATCCGCATTCCCACCCTGTGCTATATGAAGGATGTCAATGAAATCGGCGCCTGCCGTATGTGCCTGGTGGAAACCGGCGGACGCGCTCCCGCGGCTGCCTGCGTCATGCCCGTGGAGGCCCTGCCCCGCAACCGCGCCACCGGCGAAATCAACGTAAAGACCAATACTCCCCTGCTGCGCTCCATCCGCAAAACCAACCTGGAGCTGCTGCTTTCCAATCACGACAAGAAGTGCCTGTCCTGCCCCCGCAATACCAATTGCGAACTGCAGCAGCTCTGCCGTGAATATGGCGTGGAAGACGAAAACCGTTTCGCCGGCTCCATGACCAAAGCCGTGGTGGATACCTCCTCCCTGGCCATCGTGCGCAATAACGCCAAGTGCATTCTGTGCCGGCGCTGTTCCGCCGTGTGCGAAAAGGTGCAGAAGGTGGGCGTTATCGGCCCCATCATGCGCGGCATGGCTACCCAGATTTCCACCCCCTGGGGCATGGCCCTGGCGGATACCGGCTGCATCAACTGCGGCCAGTGCGTGGCTGCCTGCCCCACCGGCGCTCTGTCTGAAAAGGACGATACCGATAAGGTCTGGGCCGCCCTGGCGGATCCCACCAAGCACGTGGTGGTGCAGTCCGCTCCCGCGGTGCGCGCCGCCCTGGGCGAGGAATTCGGCCTGCCCATCGGCACCTCCGTCACCGGCAAGCTGGCCGCTTCCCTGCGCCGGCTGGGCTTTGATAAGGTCTTCGATACCGATTTCGCCGCGGACCTCACCATCATGGAAGAGGCCACCGAGCTGGTGGGTCGCGTGAAGGACGGCGGCGTGCTGCCCATGATCACCTCCTGCTCCCCCGGCTGGATCAAGTTCTGCGAAACCTATTATCCGGAATTCATTCCGAACCTGTCCTCCTGCAAGTCTCCTCACGAGATGGAGGGCGCGGTGATCAAGAGCTATTACGCCGAAAAGGCCGGCATCGACCCCGCTTCCATCGTGGTGGTCTCCGTTATGCCCTGCACCGCCAAGAAGTATGAAGCCGCCCGCCCCGAGCTGGGTCACGACGGCCTGGCCGACGTGGACGTGGTTATCACCACCCGCGAACTGGCCCGCATGATCAAGCAGGCCGGTATCGACTTCACCCGCCTGCCCGACGAGCGGTTTGACGAAATGCTGGGCGATTACTCCGGCGCGGCCGTCATCTTCGGCGTCACCGGCGGCGTTATGGAAGCCGCTCTGCGTACCGCTTACGAGGTCATCACCGGCGATAAGCTGGCGAAGCTGGAGTTCACTGACGTGCGCGGCTTCGAAGGCGTGAAGGAAGCTTCCTACAACCTCAACGGTCTGGAGCTGAAGGTGGCCGTGGCCAATTCCACCGGCGCCGCGTCTCAGCTGCTGGACGCTGTGAAGGCCGGCGAGAAGAGCTACACCTTCATCGAGATCATGGGTTGCCCCGGCGGCTGCGTCAATGGCGGCGGCCAGCCCATCGTTTCTCCCACCGTCCGCGAGGACGTGGATGTAAAGGGCCTGCGCGCCAAGGCGCTCTACGATGAGGATGCGGCGCTGTCCGTCCGCAAGTCCCACGAGCTGCCCGCCATCACCAAGCTGTACGACGAGTACTTCGGCAAGCCCAATTCTCATAAGGCCCACGAGCTTCTGCACACCACCTATACGGCCCGCAAGAAGTATAACTAATGGGTTTTCAACGCCCCTGAGGCGGCAGAACGCCGGAATTGCAGCGCAATTCCGGCGTTCGTTGCATTCCTTCGGCGGATTTCGTTGACAGGTCTGTGCCGGTGTGATAAACTAAACTCAGGGTAATGTACGTGGTCGGCGTCTGCCGGCCGCTTTTTGAAAAAAGAGGAGGTCCTTCCCATGCGAAGCCTGGAGCTTTCCATTTTGGATATTCTTACGGAAGACGCCCGTACGCCGGTGAGCCAGATGTCCGTGATGCTGGGCGTTTCTCAGACGGAAATCGCCGAAACCATCGCCCGCCTGGAAAAGCAGCGCATCATCATCAAATATCCCGCGCTGATCCATTGGGAAAAGGTGGAAACCGAGCAGGTGGAGGCGCTGATTGAGGTGCGCATCACCCCCATGCGGGACCGGGGCTTCGACGCCGTGGCGGAACAGATCTACCGCTTCGACGAGGTCTCCAGCGTGTTCCTCATGTCCGGCGGCTATGACCTGATGGTGATGCTGAAGGCCCGCACCCTCAAACAGCTGGCGCTGTTCGTGGCGGAAAAGCTTTCCACCATCGAGGGCGTGATGTCCACCGCCACCCATTTTGTTCTGAAAAAATATAAGACCGAAGGCGTCATCATTGACGAGACGGCCGAGGACGACCGGCTGCAGGTGAGCCCGTGAATTACGATAAGATTCTCTGCGGCCGGGTGGCTCAGGTGCCCCCTTCCGGCATCCGGAAATTTTTTGACATCGTCAGCGAAATGCAGGGGGTCATCTCCCTGGGCGTAGGCGAGCCGGATTTCAATACCCCCTGGGATTACACCGACGCGGCCATTTATTCCCTCCGGAAGGGCCGCACCCATTACACCGGCAACCGGGGCCTGCCGGAATTGATGCGGCTCATCGCCCGCTATGAGGCGGAGCGCCATGGCGTGCATTACGACCCCAAAACGGAAATCATGGCCACTGTGGGCGCTTCGGAGGGCATCGACCTGGCCCTGCGCGCCATTGTGGAGCCGGGAGACGAGGTCATCGTGCCCGACCCCAGCTACGTTTCCTATATGCCCGGGGTGGCCTTTGCCAACGGCGTGTGCGTGCCGGCGCCCACTTATATGGAGGATCAGTTCCGGCTGACCCCCCAGGCCCTGCGCACCGCCATCACCCCCCGCACCAAGGCGCTGATTCTGCCCTACCCCAATAACCCCACGGGCGCGGTGATGCGCCGGGAGGATCTGGAGGCCCTGGCGGAGGTGCTGCGGGGCACGGACATCGTCGTGATT